>JANNRY010000172.1:0-2334 GCA_031401935.1 Betaproteobacteria bacterium
GGCAGCCTGATCGCGCAGCACTGATGCCCCGCCACCGACCTTTGTCGGCGAGGGCAATGCAGCCAGTGGCGTATCGGGGATCGGTTCGCGCTGACGGCTAGAAAAGAGTGCGTGCGCGTAATCAGTAGAAATACCGTTCGCAATCAACAAAGAGAGTTCGGTCGGCGGAATATCCCGCGTCAATGCACTCGCAGCGCGCTTTTGTTCACCTCCTTTGCTACCGTCGCCGGTTTCAGCATGACTGAAAACGACTTCTGGCGCGCTCTCCCGCCAAGCGCTGGTAATGCGTTGATCGAGCGCCAGTGAGGTTGCTGCGGAAGCTTCCGTCACGCCAGCAGCGCGTTGCAACACGGCGGGTATGAATGGATTGGGCCGTGCCACGATTGGCCATGCTTCCTCGCTTAAACCCGCCACCCATAAGGCGTCGAAAGATTGTCCCGCTGACTCCAGGATGCCCAGCACTTGAATCGGCGCTTTTGTGTTGTTCGCGGCCTCCGGTTGAAATACCGTGTCGGCAACGATGCGGCGCAAATGGTTGAGCGCCTCATCTGCTCGCATGTGCGGCTGTACCGCATCGAGAATTGCCAGCGCCGCCAACGCATCGCGAAATTTCTCCACCACTTGGTAGTCGGTGGAATCGAGCGTCTCTTCGCCGGGAAATCCCCAGCCAAGAAGGATCTGACCGAAAAGTCGGCTCCAATCGCGCGGAGAAAATTTTCGTGAAACAGGTCGGGACTGGCGAGCAGATGTGGCCGTCAACCCCGGACTGTCGATACTCGCCACCCGATCAATGCGTGCTAGCAACGTTGGGCACCCGCCAACGGCACGCATCAGTAGCGGCTCATTCGCGAGTTTCAATTTTCGTTGTAGTGCAAACAAGCTGATGTCGGGGCCGACGATTTCACGTAACGCCGCATCCAGCCGTGCCCGCGGGCCGATTTCACTACTAGCCCCGGCAATGAAAGGCGAACGCAATAAGGCGCTAACTTGAAGAAACGGGTTCGGACGGTTCTGCGAGAAATCGATCAATGAAAGCGCGTCGTGAACCAGCGCATATTCATTCAGCGGTAGCCCAAGAGATAAGTTGAATCCGCTCGATGCGCCATTCGCAGGCATCGGCGAATCCGCACGCAGACCGGGCTGAAGTGCGTCGGTGAGCGCGCGAATAATCTTGCCGCGCTTCGATCGCAAATCGGGAACAACGATGGCGATACGCCGTTCAGGATTCGCCTGTAGCCTTTGGCGCGCCCACATCGCGCAACCACGCAATTCGGCGTCCTCGGTTACAAATTCAACTCGCCGGCATTGCGCGTCTGCCTGCGTGTGCGTAGGCAAAGAAGTTGCATTCGATACGGACACACCACGTGCTACGCAGGTATCAAGGAAATTTTGCAGCTGTGGGGTGACGATATCGAAACCTGTCGTGAAAATCCTACTCGGCAAAATTTCTATCCAGCCATCTTTGCTCTGTCCCGCTCTTTCTTCACGCAGATAGGCCGTCATGACTGTCGGCAAAACCGCAGCATCGATCACATGCTGGTCACGGCAAAGTTGCTCGAAACGCTTTGCCCAAGTGAGAAAAACCTCTGCATCCTCGTTCAGCGGGCTGCGTCGTATCGCAGGCAATAAATCCCAGGCATGTGCCACCGACCACGCCGCAGCGGCTTGCTTGGCGGTTTGGGTGAGACTCAGCAAATGGCTGGCAACGTCTGAAGCGCGAACAACCTGTTCCCACAGCACTTGGCTTTGCGAGGAATTTAGCAGCTGCGCATGCGTGCGGGTTTCGTCACGCAACGTCAGCGCACGATAGGTACGCTCAAGAAACGTCGGAAACGGCAGGATGTCGGGCGTGGCCCAGGCTTTGTTTCCCGCACGGCGTTGTGCGGTATCGAACTGGTCTTTGAGATACACCGCGAGACGCCGATTGGGCGTGAGGACGACGATGCGCTCTTCCGATGATAGAACCGCTAAAAGCTCCTCGAAGGGAAGCGACGCTGATGGACTGGCCGATGCAAAAGCAGAACTCACAATGCGCTCACGTTTTTGTCCTTCGACCCCTTCAAACAAAAGGCAGATGTACTAAACAGTGCTGCGGCACGCGCCCGCAACAGGCTACTTCTCCATCAGATGTGCTTTTTCTTTTACCTTGGTCCAGTCGTCCGCGTCGACCGGCGCGGGTTTCCGCGAAATGATCGGCTTCCAGCCCTTGGCGAGCTCTGCGTTGATCGGAATGAATTTGCGCTGATTTTCCGGAACATCGTCCTCGGCGAATATTGCCTCTACAGGGCACTCGGCCACACACAACGTGCAATCGATACATTCGTCCGGATCGAT
>JANNRY010000173.1:0-13276 GCA_031401935.1 Betaproteobacteria bacterium
CTTTGGGGTAAAGCGTTCCGTCTTCTTGTTGAATTTCTGGACGATCTTCACGCGCTCGTCGGAAACATCGAGGAGGGAGAGGCAACTGGCACAAGTGGCGCTCAAGCTGGAACCCATTGCGCGCAATTCGACAGTGCTTCCGCAATTGGGGCATTCCAGCGCGCGAATTTTCGGTTGAGGTCGTTGTGCGGCCATGATTTACCAACCCTCGAATTGACGTAGGTTTTTTAGCTTGAGGCCGTCAAAGCTGACACTGCTTCCTGAGAAGAGCAAGGCAGGCTCTTCGGTGAAATCAATCGTGAGGATCGATAATTCGCTTGGCCGCATTGGTGGGCAGTGGGGCCAATACAGCGAAATCTCCGTCAAGCGCGTGCTCACGCGCGACGGCAATTCGGACTACTACATCAACGGCCAGCATGTCCGCCGCCGTGACATCACCGATATGTTTTTGGGCACCGGCCTTGGGCCGCGCGCCTACGCGATCATCGAGCAGGGCATGATCTCGCGCGTGATTACCTCGAAGCCGGAAGAGCTGCGTGTGTTTCTTGAAGAAGTTGCCGGCGTATCGAAATACCGCGAACGCCGCCGCGAAACGCAATCACGCCTTGAGGATTCAAAAGAAAACCTGAACCGCGTCAGCGATATTCTTTCCGAGCTTGATAAGCAAGTCACGAAGCTCACCGATCAAGCCGCAGTGGCAGCGCAGTACAACGAATTCAACACCGAACTAAAGCTCAATGAGAACCTGTGGGCGTATACCAAGCAGCGCGAAGTCAAGGCATCCAAAGAGCGCTACGCCAACGAAATCATCAAGACTGAATCCGGATTCGAAGGCGAAACCGCCAAGCTCCGTGAAGTCGAAGCTGAACTCGACAAACTGCGCCAGGATCATTACGTTGAGACCGATCAGCTCACGGCTGCACAAGCGGCCATGTTTGAAGCGAATTCAAAAGTTGTCCAGCTTGAGCAGGAGATCAATTATCTGGGCGACAACCGGCGTCGATTGACCGCGCAAATTGGTGCGCTTGCGATGCAAATTTCGGAAGTCGATACCAATCGCGAATCGACCGCCAATGAACTTGATCGCTGGCATCGTGAATTGGCCAGTGGCATTGATCGCGTGGGTGAAGCCCGCGAGCGTGCAGAGGTGGTGAGAAATGAAGTGCCGGCGTTTGAGGAAAAGCTGCGCGAAGCCGTCAATGTTGTGCGCGCCAGTGAAAACGACGTTCGCACTGCCGAACAAGGCCAGGCCATCGAGGAAGCGCGTGAATCGAACGCGCTGAAAATCCTCTCGCAATTGGAACAACGTAAAACCCGCCTCACCACCGAGAACATGAATCTGGTGGTGCCGGATGCAGATGCGCTCAATCAGGTCGAAGCCGAGCGCACTGAGGCGCAGGAAGTATTGCTGCAATCGGAAGAGCAACTCGCTGATGCCGAAAAGCGGCTGAATGAATTGGAATCGCAACGGAAAATTTCGGTGGATGCCATCGGCAACGCCACGCGTGAACTGGCCCGTATTGAGGCTGCCTTGTTGGCGCTGCAAAACCAGCAGGCGCGGCTGGACAACAATAATCGTTTGGCGATGTGGCTGTCGAAATATCAACTCGATAACGCGCCGCGTCTCTGGCAATCGATCAAGATCAAGCAAGGCTGGGAAGACGCACTTGAATCAGCACTCGGCGTGAAGCTCAATGCGATCAAGGTGCCGAATGCGTCGGTAATCGACCGCGCGGCGGGCGATCCGCCACCGGGTAGCGTGGCGTTGTACATTGAAAACGGCAGCACACAATCAACAACGAACGGCGGCTTCACTGCGCTGTCCGATTGGGTCACTGCGGACAATCCGGCGGTGATGCCATTTGTGCGTGAGTGTCTGGCCAATATTTTTGTGCTGGAAAATGAAGCCGATGCACGCAATCAGATGAAATCGCTGCCATTTGGCGCATTGCTGGTGACGGCCAACGGACATTTGTACAGCCAGCATGGCTTGGTGTTACATGGCCCGCAATCGGAATTGCATGGTGTGTTGCAACGTCAACGCGAAATCGAATCGCTGAAAACCGAACTACCGGGCAAAATAGAAGCGCGCCATGTGCTGGAAGCGCAGCAGAAGGAGAGTGAATCGCGTCTCACTGAAACACAAGACAACTTGCGTAACCTGCGCGGCCAGATTCAGGAAACCAAGAATCGCGAGCATGCCTTGCAAATGGAGGCGCTGAAATTGTCGCAAGCCGCCACGCAAGCTGAATCGCGCCGCGCGGCGATTCGCGAAGAGCTGGCCATCATCGATGCCGACATCGAAAAAGAGCGCACCGAGATGGCCGAGGCGCAGGCGCGGCTGGAAGAGGGCGGCAACAGGATTGGCGATTTGACCGACGGCCTGATGGCGCTGGAAGCCAAGCAGCAGGAAGCCGAACGCGCGGTACGTGATGCGCGTGACCGCGTAAATGCGGCTGATCGAGCGGCGCAGGAGGCGAATTATTTCGAGCGCTCCTGCCATGACAAAATCAAGTCGCTCACCGAAATGGTGTCGCAACTTGCGCAGCGTGCGGAGGCGGTGTTGCTTAGCAGGAACGCGCTGGCTGTCGAGCTGGAAAATTTGCAGGAAGGCAATATTCAGGAGCGCCTGCAATTAGCCTTGAGCGCCAAGACCGAGACCGAGAAAGCACTCGCCGATGCGCGCGACGCGATGGAATCGGCCACGGGAAAATTGAAGGAACTGGATGAGCGCAAAGGCGTGATCGAGCACAGCCTGCAACCGCTGCGCGACAAGATTACCGAGCTGCGCATGAAGGAGCAGGAAGCGCGCATCAACGAAGAAAACTACACGCAGCAACTAACAGAATCGGGCGCGAATCTTGAAGAACTTGCCGAGACCGTGGAACGCAAAACCCGCTCGACGGCCTATCAGGCTGAAATCAACCGTTTGAATGCCGCGATCATTGAATTGGGTGCCGTGAATCTGGCCGCACTCGCCGAGCTTGAGCAGGCCAGCGAGCGCAAGGCCTTCCTCGATGCGCAGTCGCTTGATTTGAATGAAGCCATTGCCACATTGGAATCCGCGATCAAGCGCATCGACCGCGAAACGCGTGATCTGTTGCAAAACACGTTTGATATCGTGAACAAGAATTTCACCGAATTGTTCCCGATGCTCTTCGGTGGCGGCAATGCATACCTGCGTTTGACGGGCGACGAAATTCTTGATGCCGGCTTGCAGGTATTTGCGCAGCCACCAGGTAAAAAAGTGCAATCGATTCAGTTATTGTCAGGTGGTGAAAAGGCATTGACCGCGCTGTCGCTGGTGTTCGCACTATTCCGTTTGAATCCTGCGCCGTTCTGCCTGCTCGATGAGGTTGATGCGCCACTGGACGATTCCAACACGGATCGGTTTTGCGACCTGGTCAAAAAGATGTCGGCCTCTACGCAATTCCTGTTTATCACGCACAATAAAGTAACGATGGAAATGGGCGAGCAACTCGTTGGGGTGACCATGAATGAACCGGGTGTGTCGCGTATTGTCGAAGTGGATATCCATGCCGCGAAAAGATTTGCGGCAGCACCCGTGCCGGTAGCGGCGTAGTTGTGGCGATGATTGCATCGTTATCGATGTCGTTATCGCACATGCATCGAACCTTTGAGAGCTAGACAATGATCAGCGATTTCCAGTGGGCGCTCGTAGGCATCGCAGTCGTGATTGTCGTCGCGGTGATCCTTTACAACCGCTGGCAGGAAGCGAAATACAAAAAGCATGCCGAGCATGCGTTCTCATCTGACCATCGCGATGTCTTGCTGCATGAGCCGGGCAACCGGGTGGAGCCGCAGCTCGGCGTGATGCCACCGCTCAATACTTCCGATGATGACTTGATGGGGTTTGATTCGCCGACTGCGGATAAACCGATCATGCCCAGAAACGCGCTTGAGTCAACGCTGCCGGGCATCAATCCCGAAATTGATACGGTCGCACTCTTGCTAGCGGACGCACCGATCCTGCCCGATCAATTCTGGCCCACGGTGCAACAATCGCAGCGCGTGTCAACGCACATTATTTGGGAGGGCCTCGTTGGCGGCTTGTGGCAGCCAATCGATGCGCACAATGCGGATGATGGCGATGGCTTTCGGGAACTGCGTGCGGGACTGCAATTGGCGTCGCGTAATGGCATGGTGGACATCAACACGCTACACGCCTTCAACGAAATGATGGTCGCGTTTGCGCAAAGTATCGGTGCCGTTTCACAGCGGGAACCCGTTGAGCTGGCGATAGCGCGCGCGCAAGAAGTGGACGCGTTGTGCGCCGATACAGACATTGAAATCGCCGTGAATATTATTGGCAAAAGTGGCGCGACGTTCGCGGCCACCAAAGTGCGCGGCCTTGCCGAGTCGAATGGATTGGTGGCGCTCGATTCAGGCGAATACGAGATGCGCGACGAACTCGGCCACGCCCTCTTTACGCTGCGCAATATGAATGCAGATGAGCCGTCCGGCATCAAGCATGCAGGTGCGTATCTCACTGGTCTGACATTTGCGCTCGATGTGCCGCGGGCTGCGAAGCCGGGCAGTGTTTTTGAGCGGATGATGACCCTGGCGCTGCGATTTGCCGATACCTTGCAGGGCGATGTGGTCGATGACAACCGCAAATTGCTGACGGCAAATGGTCGCAAAGTGATTAGTGAAACCATAGCGGGCATCGCTGGTGAAATGCAGGCGAAAGGCGTCGCACCGGGGAGTTTGGCGGCATTGAGGCTGTATTCATAGGGCTTAGTTGATGCTGACCGATGTCCAGCCCATCGTACGTATAGCGCAACTCAAGCGCGAACTCGAACAGCACAACCGCAGTTACTACGTTCTCGATCAGCCAACCATCGCTGACAGCGAATGGGACAAGCTGTTTCATGAACTGGTTGCGCTTGAAGCGCAGCATCCTGAATTGCTAACAGCCGATTCGCCAACGCAGCGGGTGGGTAGCAAACCGCTGGACATGTTTGCTGAAGTCACCCATCAAGTGCCGATGCTATCGTTGGGCAATGCCTTTAGCGATGCGGACATAGACAACTTTGATCGACGCTGTCGCGAAGGTCTTGGCCTGAGCGATGGGATGATCGAATACGCATGTGAGCCAAAATTCGATGGGCTCGCGATTAGCCTCACCTATATCGATGGCGTGTTTGTGCAGGGCGCCACGCGTGGCGACGGCGCGGTCGGCGAGGGCGTCACTGAAAATCTCAAAACCATCAAGTCGATTCCACTGGCGATCAAAGATCAGCACAAAAGCACGTTGCTTGAAGTGCGCGGCGAAGTACTGATGCTGCGCAAGGATTTCGACAAACTCAACGCAAAGCAGGCTGCCAAGGGCGAGAAATTATTCGTCAATCCACGCAACGCTGCCGCTGGTTCGCTCCGACAATTGGACTCCACACTTACCGCTGCACGACCGCTGACATTTTTTGCCTATGGCATCGGTGCGGTTGAAGGAACGGTCACACCTGACACGCATGCCGCGTTGATGGACTGGCTGGAGACGTTGGGCTTCCCGGTGGCCCGGCAACGCCGTGTGGTGCAAGGTGTTGTCGGTTTGCGCGAATTTTACGCACGCATCGGTGGCGAGCGCGCAGCGCTGCCTTACGACATTGACGGCGTGGTCTATAAGGTGAACCGCTTCGATCAGCAGCAGACGCTGGGCTTTGTTTCGCGTGCACCACGCTTTGCGATCGCGCATAAATTTCCAGCGGAAGAAGCCATTACAGTCTTGCTTGGCATCGATGTGCAAGTCGGACGCACAGGCGCGATCACACCCGTTGCACGTTTGCAGCCGGTGTTTGTTGGCGGCACCACGGTATCCAACGCCACGCTGCATAACGAAGATGAGATTCGCAGAAAGGATTTATGGATTCGAGATTCGGTTGTGGTGCGTCGCGCTGGTGATGTGATCCCAGAGGTGAAGAGTGTGGCAACAGCGGGGCCTCGAACACCTGAAGATTTCTTTGAGATGCCGAAGAAATGCCCAGTTTGCGGATCGGACGTTGAACAAGAAATTAAAGTTATCAAACTCAAAACGAAATCGCGTGAGGAAAAGCAATCAGCCTACAGATGTCAAGGCGGATGGAAGTGCAGAGCCCAGCGCCAAGAGGCAATACTTCATTTTGCAGGTCGCAGAGCGGTCGAAATTGAGGGACTTGGTGATAAGTTGGTAGAACAACTTGTGGAAGGTGATTTTGTTAAAACGCCCGCAGATCTTTACAACATTGACCATGCAACATTAGTGGCTCTGGATCGAATGGCTGAGCTATCAGCTTCAAACTTACTCGGGGCGATTGAAAAAAGTAAAAAAACAACGCTTGCCAAATTTTTATTTGGACTTGGGATTGATCACGTGGGAGAAGAGATTGCGAAGATTCTGGCGAAGGAATATCACACGCTTGACGCAATTCAGCAGTGCAGTTGGTTAGAACTCTGGAAAACGAAGGATGCAATTCAAGAAGAAAACAAGATGAGAAAGAGGCATTCGCTACCGCTGTTGACCGAGCCATTGCCGGGTATAGGTAAAGAGATTATGTCGAGTCTAGATAGGTTTTTTAGCGATGAAGAAAAATGTCGCGTAGTTTCAGAGTTGCGAGCGGCGGGTGTCAGTTGGGCAGAAAGCGTGGTTTCCATTGAGCAGATTGAGGGCGCATTTTCAGGGAAAACAGTCGTACTTACCGGCACTCTAAAGTCCCTATCAAGGGACGAGGCAAGGGAGAAACTTGAGAAGGCTGGTGCGAAAATATCAAGTAGTGTTTCCAAAAATACTGACTATGTAATCGCTGGTGTGGAAGCCGGTAGTAAACTCGACAAGGCGCAAGAACTAGGTGTGCAGGTAATCGACGAGGCTAGACTTATCGAACTGCTAAATGGGTCATAGCGGAGGAATAGTGTTGCAACACGATCTTTTAGTGAAAAGTAGTGACGGCGAAACCACATATGTTGTGCAATTTATTTTTGATGCTGAAAAACTTAGCGTCTTTTGTACTTGCTCCGCAGGAGAGTTTGGGAAGATTTGCAAACACAAACTTGCTCTTTTGAATGGCGATAGAAACCTCCTTGTTGATGACAGTAACGCTCTAAGATTTGCTGATATCCAAGGCTGGGTTCAGCGGTCTGAATGGCCAACGTTACTTAGCCTATTCAATGAAGGTGAAGAAAAGTTCAAAGTTGCGCAAGCTGAGTTTGCGAAAACAAAGAAGAAAGTTGAAGCCGCAATGAAGAACGGGCTGTAACTCAAAACCACGGGAAATTTTAGTCAAATGAAAAAAAATATCAAAATCACCAAAGCCGTTTTTCCGGTCGCAGGTCTGGGCACCCGCTTTTTACCGGCCACCAAAGCCAGCCCGAAAGAAATGCTGCCGGTCGTCGATAAGCCGCTGATCCAATACGCTGTGGAAGAAGCCGCCGCCGCGGGCATCACCGAAATGATTTTTGTTACCGGACGCGGCAAGCGCACCATCGAAGACCATTTCGACAAAGCCTATGAGCTCGAAGCGGAACTCTCGGTCAAGGGCAAACACAAGCAGCTTGAGGAAGTGCGCCGCATGTTGCCCGAGGGCGTGCAATACGTGTACGTGCGCCAGCCCGAAGCGCTTGGCCTTGGCCACGCGGTGTTGTGTGCAAAACATCTGGTGGGTGATGAGCCATTCGCGGTCATTCTTGCCGATGATTTGATCGATGCCGGTGAAGGTGTGGCACCAGTGATGAAGCAGATGGTGGATCAGTTCGCCAAACAGAAATCGTCAATCCTGGGTGTGCTCAATGTTGAGCGCCACGAGACGTCGTCATATGGCATCGTCGCATCGAAGCCGATTTCAAAAAAAGTGGGTGAACGCGTATCGAAGATGAACGCCATCGTCGAAAAACCGAAACCCGAAAGTGCACCGTCAACACTGAGCGTGGTGGGCCGCTATATTCTGACGCCGCAAATATTTGCGCACCTTGAAAAAATCCAGGCCGGTGTTGGCAAGGAAATTCAATTGACCGACGGCATCGCGGCGTTACTCAAAAAAGAGAACGTGTTTGCGTATGAATTTGAAGGTACGCGCTACGATTGCGGATCGAAGCTGGGTTATCTCAAAGCGACGGTGGAGCTGGGGAAAAAGCATCCTGAGGTTGGCGCGGCGTTCGCAGCTTTTCTGGCGGCCAACGCAGACAGCTGACCAATGCATCGGCGTCGAAGAACCGTTGTTTCACGAGCTCGATAATTTCAAAATCGCCAAAGTCGACAAGAATCCGGTGCGAGGCGAAGTAGGTTACGCGCTGGATGGCTAGATCGCCATTTGGCGGGCATTCCAGGCATAAAACGTCTGGAACGCCGCGCCAGTGCTAGGGTTTGTTATCGTTCAAACCGCCACTCAATCCCGCGCCCCTTGCCTTGCACCGTGCCTTCGATGCGCGCCTTCATTGCGCCATCAGACTCGATCCAGTACATCACGCGCTACGGAAAATCGTGTGCGGCGTTTTCAAACACGACGCGTTTGTCGCCCAGTTCTTTGAACTTGAATTCGTGCAAGCCATTGCCCTCGCACGAATTTTGTTCTAGCATGTCTTACTAATTTCTTACTAAAAGTATACATGCATGGAAACGACCATACTATCCAGCAAAGGGCAGGTAATTTTGCCCGCCACGATCCGTGCAGCCAACCAATGGCAAGCCGGCGTTCAGTTTGCGGTTGAGAATACCGTTGACGGCGTGTTACTTCGCCCAATCAAATCTGTGCCAGCCACGACGCTCGATGAAGTTATAGGCTGCACGGGCTACAAGGGCAAGCCGCACAGCTTGGCAGATATGGACAAAGCCATTACTGCAGAAGTCAAATCGCGTCATGCACGCGGTTGATACCAATGTTTTGGTGAGACTGCTCACGGGCGACGATGCTGAACAATTGAAGCGCATCGCGGCGTTATTCAAAAAAGAATCCATCTTCATTGCCAAGACTGTTTTACTGGAAACCGAATGGGTGTTACGACGCTTGTACCGCCTTGAACGCGTCATTGTAGTGAACGCATTTCGAAAATTGAGCGGCTTGGGTAACGTCGAGATTGAGCAACCTCTGATCGTGACGCAGGCTCTGCAATGGTGCGAAGACGGCATGGATTTCGCAGATGCGCTACATCTGGCCTCTTGTCAGCATTGTGAAAAATTTGCCACGTTTGACAAACAACTAAAAAAATCTGCTTCAAAGGGAGTGAAACAAACGGTCCTACTACTTTGAATGCAGCTGGATGACGCCTCGCCTGATCCCGGCAACCTCTTTATGCGCTCAGCAACTCCAGTAACGCCAACGCCACCACACGCGTCGCCTTTTGCAGATCATCAAGCTTGAGTCTTTCATCCGCGCGGTGGCCGTTGGCTTCCAGCAGCGTATGTGGCCCGGCGCCGTACAACACGGTCGGCACACCGGCCGTTGAGTAAAGACGTGCGTCGGTGTAGATCGGCACGCCGATGGTTTTTACTTCTTCACCCATGATGCGTGTCGCGTGTTTGGAGATTGCGTCCACCAGTTTCTCTTGTCCTGGCATCGGCACAAATGGCGTAGCAAGCAAGATGCGGCGCACGCTGCATGAAATGCCCGGCCACGTTGCGAGAGCCGCTTTGATTTGCTGCGTCAGTGTCGCTTCCACTTCGGCTGCGTTCTCCTCGGGGATGATGCGTCGATCCAGCCGCATTGTCACAAGATCGGGCACCACGTTGGTGTTGATGCCGCCGGAAATAAGACCGACAGTCAGCGTGGGGCTTTCAATGCCTTCGACGTTCGATTTATTGTCCGCGTAAGTTTTGCGGATCTCGTAGAGCCGGGAGAGCAGCGCTGTCGCCGCCTCCAGCGCATCCACGCCTGTGTCAGGTCGCGCAGCGTGTGCGGACTTGCCGACCACTTCCACTTCCAGATGCAGGCAGCCGTTGTGTGCAGTGGTGACTGCATAGGAAAATCCGGCCGAGAGCGCGTAGTCGGGTTTGGATAATCCTTTATCGAGAATACGTGCCGGCCCGATCATGCCACCGGCTTCTTCATCGTAGGTGAAATGTAATTCCACCGTGCCGTGCAAGGCCGCACCGCTGGCTTTCAGCGCGAGTAACGCATAGGTGTAGGTGGCGAAATCAGATTTCGATACCGCCACGCCACGGCCAAACATAAAGCCATCTTTCACCACCGCGCCGTAAGGATCAACGCTCCAGCCGAGGCCCGGCGGCACTACGTCGCCATGCGCATTAAGTGCGATAGTCGGGCCGTCGGAAAACTTGTGACGCACGATGAGATTGGTGGCGCTGATCATGCCGTTCGCCTGCACCTCTGCTTGCGGGACCACATCGCGTTCAATTTTCAACCCCATCGCTTCCAGCAACGCCGCCGCACGCTCACCATGTGCCGCGCAATCGCCGGGCGGATTGTCGGAGGGAACTTTGACCAGCTCAGCGAGGAAAGCAGTTTGTTCTTCGCGGTGGCTGAGCAGAAATGCTTCGACGGATTTTATGGCTTGTTCATTCATCTTTGATGCTCAGTAGGTTTGGTTAAATTTGTGATGCGTGTTTCTCATTTTTGTACTTTGGCGTGGTCTGGTTAAATCGCAGGCAATACTCATTTCCTGTCACTTCGAACCCTGCCCTATCGGTTGAGAAATCTGCTTTATGTTGGTGACGAGAACAGCAGATTTCTCTCTTCGTTCGAAATGACAATTCAATTTTGCGGTTTGAAAGTTTCGATAAATCGCAGGAACACACGTGTGGACACCTCAATGTCCTCCAGCGTAATGGCTTCCGCAGGATTGTGGCTAATGCCATCTTTGCAGCGAACAAACAGCATTGCAATATCCGTGATGGCGATTATCGCCATGCCGTCGTGGCCTGCGCCGCTGGGCAGCGAGCGAACAACGATGTGCTCTGCTGCGATGGCATCGCCTAGCTGCGCCATGAGCCAGGGTGCGCATGTAGCGGTCTTCCCTTCATGGCTCGGGACGATGCTTAATGTGAGGCGTCGTTGCGCACAGATTTTTTCGATCAACTGCTTGATTGTTTTCGTTGCGCTCACACGTTCCGCATCGCGCGGCGAGCGAACATCGATGGTGAATCGCACCCGGCCCGGGATGACATTGATGGCACCCGGAAAGGCTTCGATCTGACCCACCGTCGCAACCAGATCAGGTGTTGTCCGTGCAAGTGCTTCAATTGCCAGCACGCATTCGGCTGCTGCGGCTAGTGCGTCTTTACGCAGGTTCATCGGTACCGTGCCAGCGTGCCCGGCCATGCCGTGAATCTCAACCACGAAGCGCCCGAAACCATTGATCGCGGTGACCACGCCGACCGCGAGGCCCTCAGCTTCCAGCACCGGGCCTTGTTCGATGTGCAGCTCCACATAGGCGGCTACCTCGTCACGGCGTTTTGCCGCCTGCGCGATAGTTGACGGGTCCAAGCCAAATTGTGTGATGGCGTCGCGCATGCTGATGCCGTTACGGTCGGTTTTGTCCAACGCCGCTGCATCGAACGTGCCGGCAATCGCGCGGCTGCCTAATAGCGTGGCTGCAAAACGCACCCCCTCTTCATCGCCGAAGCCAACCACTTCGATGGCGACGGGCAGGCGCGTCTTGCCTGCGTTCAGCGCATGCACGCATTCGATAGCCGCAACGACGCCGAGCATGCCGTCGTATTTTCCTGCATCGCGCACGGTGTCCAAATGCGAGCCGAGCATGAGGCAGGGCAATCCCGGCTGCGCGCCTTCATATCGACCGATGATATTGCCGATGGCGTCGACGTGCGTCGCCATTCCGGCATCGTGCATCCACGCCATCACCAACGCGTTCGCGGCGCGCTGCTCCTCACTCAGGAAAACGCGTGTCAGCGCATTGGGCGTTTCGGAACACGATGCGAGCGCTTCGCAGCGGTCCCAGATGCGTTGTGCGGATATGCGTGAGGTGGGTGTGTTCAGCAACATGGCATCAAGCCGTAGCCGTCCGATCTTGCCAATCTCAGCCAGGCAGGTGGCAAATTCCTGCTCGCGCGCATTGGCTACGCGCGCCGCAAGTACTGCGAGAATTTCATGCTTTGTGCGATGCTTTACGGCCATCACAAAGGGAAACCCGAATTTCTCGCGATAGCTCTTGTTCAATGCACGTAGCTGACCAAGTTCCTCTGCCGTGCAACGATCCAGCCCGACGCTGGCCTGCTCGGTTTGGGATTCCTGCGTTAGCGTGCCAGTAGCGGCCTCTTTCCCGGCCAGCTCAGGATGCGCGCAGATTAACGCCAACTGTACATCCACTTTCGCGCTGCTAACGGCGTTTAGCATGGCCGCATGCAGTGCATCAGTCGTCGCGAAGGGCCGTGCGTCCCACGCCATTTCCGCGACCCACGGCGAATGCTCAAAAATCCCGCCGAGTACAGCTACAAAGTGCGCGCGGTCGGCATTGGAAAGAGTTTGCAAATTATCTGTGGTCGTCATGTGGACTTGTTAATGGCGTTATGTGGGTGATGCGCAATCCAATGGTTGGCGATGTCGATGCGGCGGCACACCCAGACATTGCTGTGTGTGCCGATGTGATCGAGAAAACGTTGCAGGGCCCGGAATCGCCCGGGCCTGCCGAGCAATCGGCAATGCATGCCAATCGATAGCATGCGCGGATGTTCGTCGCCCTCGGCATAGAGAACGTCGAAGGCGTCGCGAAGGTAATTGAAGAAATCATCGCCGGTACTAAACCCGCCGGGCATGGCAAAACGCATATCGTTGGTGTCGAGTGCATAAGGCACGACCAGATGCGGGCGGCTTTCCTCCGTTGAAGTCGTCACCTCGGTCCAGAAGGGCAGATCGTCGCCGTAATTGTCGGCGTCATAGGCAAAGCCACCGTGTTCCACTACCAGGCGTCGTGTATTGGGGCTGTCTCGTCCGGTATACCAGCCAAGCGGTGCGGCACCGGTGAGACGACGCAGTGCTTCTACTGCGAGCCGCATATGCTCGCGCTCTGTCGCTTCGTCGACGCCCTGATAATGAATCCAGCGCAAGCCGTGACAGGCGATTTCATGGCCAAGCTCTACAAACGCCGCTGTCAGCTCAGGGTGGCGTTCCAGCGCCATCGCCACACCGAATACCGTGAGCGGTAATTTGCGGCGCTCAAATTCGCGAAGGATGCGCCATACACCGGCGCGTGAGCCATACTCATAGATCGATTCCATGCTCATGTGGCGCGCCGCAAACGCTTGCGCCCCAACGATTTCAGAAAGGAATTGCTCGGAATGCGTGTCGCCATGCAACACCGAATTTTCGCC
>JANNRY010000174.1:0-2602 GCA_031401935.1 Betaproteobacteria bacterium
GATGTGCTGGTCGACACGTTAAAAAATATCAGCATGCTAGACGGCCCGCAGTTCTTGCATATCGCCACGCGCAAAGGCCAAGGCTACAAACTGGCCGAGGAAGATCCGATCCACTATCACGCCGCCTCTGGCAAATTCGACCCGAAGATTGGCATCGCCAAGCCGGTGCCGGTACCGGATGCCAAGCCCAAGCCCACCTACACGCAAATTTTTGGCGAGTGGTTGTGCGATATGGCGCGCGCCGATAAACGCATGGTCGGCATCACCCCGGCGATGCGCGAAGGCTCGGGCATGGTCAAGTTTTCACAAGAATTCCCGAACCGCTATTTTGATGTAGCCATCGCCGAACAACACGCTGTCACCTTCGCTGCGGGTCTCGCTGCCGACGGGATGCGCCCGGTGCTGGCGATTTATTCCACGTTTTTGCAGCGTGGCTACGACCAATTGATTCACGACGTGGCGATCCAGAATCTGCCGGTCGTGTTTGCACTTGATCGCGGCGGCTTGGTCGGTGCCGACGGTCCCACCCATCACGGCGCATTCGATCTTTCCTATTTACGCTGCATTCCAAATATCACCGTGATGACGCCGGCAGATGAAAACGAATGCCGTCAAATGCTCTACACCGGCATGACGCTCGATTCGCCTTCTGCTATTCGTTATCCGCGCGGTACCGGTCCGGGTGTGGCGATCGAAAAACAAATGACCGCGCTTCCCATTGGTAAAGGCGTGCTGACACGCGAATTCAAAGGCTTCGATGCGAGGCGCGTCGCCATTCTTGCCTTCGGCTCGATGGTGAAACCCGCCACCGACGCGGGCGAAGAACTTAACGCTACAGTGGCCAATATGCGCTTTGTCAAACCGCTTGATCACGAACTCGTTTTCAAACTGGCGACGACGCATGACTACCTCGTCACCGTGGAAGAAAACGTGGTGATGGGTGGGGCCGGTAGCGCGGTGGCGGAATCGCTTGCGGCGCAGGACCTGAGCATTCCCATGCTGCATCTGGGTCTGCCCGACCAATTCGTAGAGCATGGCGATCCGGCCACACTGCTTGCAGATTGCGGCCTCAATCGCGACGGCATACTCCAATCCGTTCGCGCATGGCTGCAGCGCACATCGGTTTCGGCTGCGACAAAAAAAGCCGTTAGCTAAATTCGTTGTACTACAACACAATCCACGAACTTTTGATCAGGTAAACACGATGAAATTTCATTCAATCAGCTTTGTAGTTGGCTTTGTTATCGCGGCACTATCCACAACCGTACTTTCGCAAACGCCGCCATTGGCCACCTCAGGGTGCGCAAAACCGGCGATGCCCGATGCGACGAAAAAACTTGTCGCGGCGGATGCGAACGCGTTTGTGCGCTCGCTAGAGACATTCAGAAATTGTGTGCAGGTGTTTACTGAAGGCCAGAAACTTATCGCAGCGACGAAACAAAAAGAGGCTGAAGCCTTCAAAGTTTCCGCACTTGACGCCTCTCAGGCAGCAACGGCTGCTGCTGCGGCCGCAGACGCAGCGGCCAAAGACTACAACACGTTTTCAGAGCAGGCGATAAAAATTGTGACGCCAAAAGAAACGGCAGACGCACCGAAGAAGAGCATAGAGGCTCCGGCACCCCGGCCTCAGCGTGGCTATTGATTGATTTTTCTGGGAAGCGCCATGTTCAAACGTTTGGTCATCATTGTATCTGTCGCGTTCTCAGCCATTGCGTTCGCACAGGTACCAACACCGCCAACACCGGCTACCGTTTCTACTGCGACGCTCCCCACGCACAAGTGCATGAAGCCAGAACACCCGGGTCGGCTTGCCACCAATAATCAGCTAAAGACGTTCAACAATGACGCAAAGCTTTATCGCGAATGCCTGCAGGCCTTTGTGAACGCACAAGCGGAGTTGGTTAAATTTCACTCTGAAATCGGCAATAGCGCAGTCAAGGAATACAACGACTACGTTACTGAGGTCAGCAAGAAGAAGGAAGATGCGGCTAATTAACGGCGCAGGTGAATGACGTGCGGATCGCCATTTCGCGCGCCTCGCAGGCTATTTGTGCGCCAAGCATCGCGCCAGTGCTAGAGTTTCATGCATTGCGTTGGATGATCGCTAAAAGTGTCAAACAGCGAAATTGAGCAGCTTGAAGCGTCACTAGAGACGATACCGACCGCAGAAGGCGCGGCGCAGGCAGTCAAACTGGCATCGCGTCTGCTCGTCACACATGCCAATGCAAGCCCCGCTGATCGCGACAGCGCCGTACGCGGCCTGACTGCGTTAAATCATCACTTTTACCGTATCGGTGATCTGGCGCGCGCGAACACCATGCTCGCAATGGCGCACTCACTCTCACACGGACTCGCTGCCACCACCAGAGTCGGGATACTGTTGCGACGCAGTGAATTCGAATTGCTCATCTGTGACGTCGGCGCGGCGCTGGAACACACCGCCGAGGCGATGGAAATTGCCCGTACGGCGGGACTGCGCGTCGATGAGGCGCGTGCGTGGACCAATTACGGCATGGCGTTGCAGGCGGCGGGACTGGCGCAGCAGGCAGATGAGCGTTTGTCACACGCACTTGACTTGATCGCCGGGCTGAACGAGCCGCCG
>JANNRY010000175.1:0-3646 GCA_031401935.1 Betaproteobacteria bacterium
CAAATTGCCGGGTGGCTTTGATGATAAAAACAAAAACACCGACGCCGGGTTGTCTTCCGTAACGTCCCCCAAACTCACCAGTAAGACTGCCGACAAGGCAGTTGAAATCCGTCCGGGGCAGTCAATCGAGCTGCTCAAGGAGCTGCATATCCTGACAGCAGACGGCAAGTTGAATCAAGACAGCCGTCGAAAATTAAAGCAGGTCTATCACCTCACCCAATTCATCGAGCCCTTGTTGCACGAGATTTTGCGTGGTCGCCCTGACATCAACCTCGTTGATCACGGCGCAGGAAAATCCTATCTCGGGTTCATCCTCTACGACCTGTTTTTCAAGTCAACCACCGGCGCGCACAAGATTTTTGGCATTGAGAGCCGCGACACGCTCGTCAAAAAATCGCAGGCGCTGGCAGCGAAACTTGGATTTCCAAACATGACGTTTCTGAATTTATCGGTTGCAGAATCGATTTTGTCGGATCAGTTGCCAGCAACAGTCGATATCGTGACAGCGCTCCACGCCTGCAATACTGCGACCGACGACGCTATCGAGTTTGCGCTCAAAAAGCACGCAAGGTTCATCGTGGTCGTGCCGTGCTGTCAGGCCGAAGTTGCCGGGCTATTCAGGAAAAACAAAGGCGCAGATCTGGCCAAGAGTGCCTTGACAGAAATATGGCGGCACCCGCTGCACACACGGGAATTCGGCAGCCAGATCACCAATGTGTTGCGCTGCCTGCAGCTCGAAGCGCACGGCTATCAGGTAAACGTGACCGAACTGGTCGGCTGGGAGCATTCAATGAAAAATGAATTGATCATCGCCAGCTACAAAGACCTGCCGCGCAAGCGTCCAACGGAGCGCCTGAAAGAAGTGCTACACACGCTGGGCCTTGATGCATTGCAGACAAGATTTTTCTCGCCCGCAGCATAATATTCCGCACCTTTTAAATTTATTGCCCATGGCCGCACGATCATCACGCTCCCACTACGAACTGCTTGACATAGAACTTGACGCCAAGCGGGAGACGATCGCGCTTGCCTATCAGCGCGCGCTGGAGGCGCTGGCGCGTGAACACAACACAGACCCGGACGCGCGTGCCGCCCTGCGCAAAGCATTTGAAGTGCTCTCCGATCCGGTGCAGCGGATGTCATATGACCTTTCTGTCGGTCCACGTTCAGCTGCGCAAGACGAGTTTGAAAGCGGGCACGACGAAGATGAATCGATCATCAGCCGCGCCTGGGGAAACCCGGTGGGAAAAGGGGTCGTTGCCGGTGTAATTTTCATTGCGATCGTGATGTGGATGAGATCGGGAAAGACTTCAGACGGCAACATCTCACCGGTTGTGACATCAAGCGCAACTACCATGCCGGCCAATAGCCAAGCGACCGAACGCGACAACGGCCCAGACCGTACAGCCGCAACCAAATCTGAACCCAAACCCGCAGCGACCAGCGGTCCGCGTACAGCCGAAGATATTTTCAATCAGGTGTCACAGAGCGTTGTCCGCATCAATGTTGCGAATGCCGACGGAACACGCGTCGCCACTGGCAGTGGCGTTGTCATCGGCCCCGGCTCGGTCATTACAAATTGCCATGTGGCGTTGCGCGGCGATTCGCTGGAAGTGAAGCTCGGTGGTGTTGGCTATATCGCCACCGTTGAAGTCAGCAATGAAGATCGTGATTTGTGCCTGCTGAGCGTTTCAGGATTGACCGCACCGGCTGTCAGTCTCGGCACCGTTGACTCAGTGCGTGTTGGACAGCGTGTTTATGCCGTCGGCGCGCCACAAGGGCTGGATTTGACGATCAGCGATGGCATCGTCTCGGCGCTGCGGGAATCACAGGGCAGCAAGATGATTCAGACGTCCGCACCGGTCTCGCCAGGCTCCAGCGGCGGTGGTTTGTTCGACACCTCGGGGCGCATGATCGGCGTGGTGACTTTCCAGACCAAAGTCGGGCAGAACCTGAATTTTGCGGTGCCTGCCGACTGGGTCGGCGAAATGCGCACGCGCTAGCCAAAGCTAATCGGCGTACCATGCGTATTGACCGATAGTCGGGCAATCGCGACAGACTCGGCCACCAAGATAATCTACGATCAACAATTTTTTATTGATGGACACGCGAACATGTCAGGTCACGGCAGTAGCCCAAGCAGCAGCTCAAGCAATAACTCCGGCAGTAGTTCCAGCGGAAAGCCCGGCAGAGAACACGACCCGGTCAGGGAAATGGCGATACAGATTTACATCAATCTGGCGAGCAACGCGATTGTTGTCACCGATGCAACGGCAAAAATTACGGCAAGCCCTGAGAGCCTCGCCAAGATCAGTTTCAAGCTTGCGGAAGCCTTCCAAAAACTCGAAAGTGAGATGAAAGCAAGTGCTGCACCGAAACACGCGGCGTTCGACGTCGACAAGCTCGATTTCGATGCGTGGACCACAAAGTAGCGAGGCGTTTTAGTTTCGTTTATCGCGCTTAAACGTTCAAGCGCGATGCTAGCGTAACGACGCGTTCAATTTGCCTAGTGCCATTGAGCCTGGGTTCAGCGCCTTGTCATCGAGCAAATTGAGCGGCGTGTCCACAGTATTTGCCGCCGTGTGCAGGTCGGTTGGGTCGCCATCAACAAACAACAGGCCGGTCGCAATTTCTCGCTTGGCATGGCTTTCGTGCAAATGATTCATGGCCGCGATCCGATCCGTCGGGTCGTAGTTCTCGTGAAGCTTTCGCAGACGCAATACCGAACCGTCGTGTTGTTGCACTTCCTGTAGCGCGCCCGGCGCATACTCGGTGGTGATTTCATCGCGGAATTTGATCACATCGAGAAAGTTCACCGCCTCGTTGTGTTCCCGCACGTAATCGTAGCTTTTGGTCGAGCCATCGTGGTTGTTGAATGCCACGCAGGGAGAAATCACATCGATAAAGGCGGCACCTTGATGCAAAATCGCGCCTTGAATGAGCGGCACCAATTGTTGTTTGTCTCCAGAAAAACTGCGTGCGATATAGGTGGCACCGAGCTGCATGGCTAACCCAACCAGATCGATGGCTTCGTCTGTGTTGACTGCACCACGTTTGCTTTTTGAGCCGCGGTCAGAAGTCGCGGAAAACTGTCCTTTTGTGAGGCCGTAAACACCATTGTTCTCGACGATGTAGGTCATATTCACGCCACGCCGCATCACATGCGCGAACTGGCCCAGCCCAATCGAGGCCGAATCGCCATCACCTGAAACGCCCAAGTAAATGAGGTCACGATTGGCGAGATTGGCACCGGTCAGCACCGACGGCATGCGGCCATGCACGGTATTGAATCCATGTGAATTACCGAGGAAATAAGTTGGCGTTTTTGATGAACAGCCAATCCCCGACAGCTTGGCGATCCGGTGCGGTGGCAGATCGAGCTCGAAGCAGGCCTGAATGATGGCCGCACTTATTGAGTCGTGCCCACATCCTGCGCAAAGTGTAGAGATGGCGCCTTCGTAATCGCGGCGCGTGTAGCCCAGCTTGTTGAACGGGAGGTTGGGGTGATGCAGTTTTGGTTTAGCGAGGTAGGTCATATGTTTTCCTGACTGACTCGCTTGGACACGACGGTGCGTAGCGGTGCCACGTTCAATGCCTTCAGATTTTGCGAGATTTCGTTGGCGATAAAGCGCGCCGTGATCGGCGT
>JANNRY010000176.1:0-3188 GCA_031401935.1 Betaproteobacteria bacterium
CGGTTTTGTTTTGGATTGCGGTGGGGGGGCATAGACATGGCGTTCACCTCGCTCGGAAGGCGGCTGCGTGGATAAAACTCTCACGCAACCGCACGAACGAGTGTACTCCTTATGTCTTGTAGCGCTCAGTGATTTTGCTGGTGTGGAAATGGGCTCGGCGCGGGTCTGGGTTTGGCGCTTCCGATAACCTCCGCTCGCCAGCGCGCATTTGTGCTTTTGTATTTACATCACGAGCATGTGGTGCTTTTGCCGGTCGCGAAAAACCGATACCAAATGCTCGACGGCGGCAGGCCCTTGCAGCGACTCAAAAACAAGTAGTGGGCTCGGGCCATCTGGTTCCAGAACGCCCACATGCCATGCTCCGAAACGGCGCTTGCAACCGATTTGCCCGGCGTGCAGTGGCTGAAAACGCGTGTGGCGCGGATCCACAGCGATCTTCTCTGCCGTTTGCCGAACGATCCTTTCCGGCCCTTCAAGATGCTGGCAGAAACGCACCCCGTCAAACATCAATACGCCGGTCAGACCGTTGGCGATGTTATTGGCGCGCACAACGCGGACGATATTTGCGATTTCACCTGCCCCTGCAAGGGGTGAAATTTTGCTGACGAACAGGGACTCGAACATTTGTAACATGACATTGTTCATTGGTGTAAGGGACGTTGACTGGCAGGGATTATTCCGTGATCTGTCCGGTTGCGCTATGTACAAAGACATAGCCAATCGCCTGCTGGGGTACTTTGGCGCATGCGCTAGAATGCAGGCGCGCGTTCAATCTGCTCATTGCAACCCACTTTGCGGGAAGTCGCTTGGAACATAATCATCCTTGCCGGGACTGTGCGTTACGTAAAAGTGAGGCGTTTGGCAAAAATACAGACGCGGAAATTGAATTCATTCAGCAATTCAAAACGCGCGCGCTCAAACTCGACGCAGGTACGCTAATCATTGGTGAAGGACTACCAAGCGAAGATTTGTACACCCTCTATTCTGGCTGGGCATTTAGATTCAAAACGCTTACTGATGGTCGCCGTCAAATTTTGAATTTTGTGTTGCCGGGTGACTTCATCGGGCTGCAGGAAAAAATGGCTGATGTCTCGCCGCACGGGATCGAAGCCATCACTGAGGTTTCGCTATGCCGATTCAATCGCAACGGACTCTGGGAGCTATACCGAAATCACCCGGGGTTGGGCTACGACGTGACGTGGATCGCGGCAAATCAGAAGGACGCTCTCGATGAAAATTTGCTCTCGGTCGGTCGGCGCAATGCGACCGAGCGCGTCGCAACCCTCCTCGTACAGCTCTACAAGCGGTTGAAAGTTGTTGGACAGGCGCGGGGCAGCACAATCGATTTCCCGATCAATCAACAGCATATCGCCGATGCGCTGGGCTTGTCGCTGGTTCATACCAACAAAACATTACGCCGTCTGACGAAAATGGGATTTCATAAAATTTCGAATGGCGAACTGACGGTGCATAACCCCGCCGCGCTACAGAAAGTGGCGGACTATTACGCTTCTGAAGAGCGGGTAAGGCCATTAATTTAGTGCGTCTAACGAAAATGTAAACACCAGCATTGGCGGGCTTTTCCAAGCACTTATGGCTTGGGAGGCGCGCCAGCGCTAGTGGGAGCCGCTTTTTGTGTTGCCTTGGGCGACAACGTCGAATGATCGTTTGCCTGTCCCGGCAGCGGCATGGCACTGGACTGCTGAGCCTTGCTGATGTCTGATTTAGCTGAGGAGGTCGTTCCCGCTGTTTCCTTGACCGGCAGACCCGGGCCAACGCCAAGCACTTTGGCGCGCGGGTCATTCTCTGCGGCGGTCCCAATCGGCGCGCTCGCGTTGGGTGGTGCTGCTGATTTATCCGTACAAGCGGCAGAAACCATAGCGAGCATGGTGAATGTTGCGGCGGTGGCGACACGTTTAATGTTCATGGTGATCTGCTTTCAACCAAATTGAGGGGCGTGTTGTGGGGCTTGAATAGTTCTGGATGCCGGGCGAAAGGTCCACGGACCGGCCATTGCCGATGGTGGTGTGACTGGCATCTCCGGCACTGGCAAGACCGCCTGAAAGTATGGGCTGCCCATGGCGGTGGATACGGCTTTTTGCATGCTGCCTGCTGGCTCGAGTTCGACCCCACCAGACGACACCAAATCGATTGAGACGATGGGCCGCATGCAACGCACGTTTCCAAAAAGAGTTGCAAACGACGCGTCTGCTGCATCGCGCCCGGTGCCGATGCGAATCAACCCCATGACGGGCGTCATGCCGGTCGCGTCAAAAAGGTACCAGCGCTGGCCGAGATAAACTTCCACGTAGGCATGAAAATCGCTGGGGCCGAGTGCAGGGTCAGCGCCATAATCAACGCCGGTGACATAGCGTGCCGGAATATTGAGTGCACGGCACATACTGATCATCAAGTGTGCGTAATCGCGGCAAACACCGCTGCGCGAGTCGAACGTATCCATCGCGCAGGTCGTTGCTTCCGATGCGCCGGGCCTGAAACGCACATGCTGCGTCACCCATTCACAAATTGAAGCGACCCGCGTATAACCCGGTGCCATATTGCCGAACATCGCGGTAGCCAAGCCGCGCATTTTGTCCGACGGGCAATAGCGGCTGGGCAAAATGTAGGGGATGACATCCGAAGGCAGGCTGCGAATGGAACGCTCATCAATCGTCGCCGGGTCAACGATGACGTGATCGATTTCAACGCTGGCTGCGTATCGAACCATCAGCGGTCCACCGTCAGTATGCAAACGGCTGATGCGATTGGCGGTAACAGGATCGGTAAACGTTCCTGTCGGCGTCGCACCTTCGACCACGAGCGTTTCATTGAGCACCCGCTGTGAGCGCGTCCGCGCGGGGCAGATATTGAGAACGAAGTCGCTATGGCTCAGCGCGTCGTACTGTAGTTCAACCTGATAATCCATGCGAACCATATTTGTCCCTGATCAATTGACTGGTGTTGTTAAAGGTCACGGCTGATGTTGCTGACTTCAAACGCAACCGTCGGCAGCAACTCATCCATCACGTAGGCAAGTGCTGTCATCAAAAAACCGGCGGTGGCGAGAACGGTGGCAAACTTGGCAAGATGGATAACCAGAGGCACCGTGTGCCCTGCAAATCCGAGTAGCGCTGCAAAAAGGGCAATGCTGGCAAAGATGGCGGCGAAGATTTTCATTTTCTTTCCTG
>JANNRY010000177.1:0-2865 GCA_031401935.1 Betaproteobacteria bacterium
GTGAAGCCTGCAGCTTGGACGCATCCGTTGACCCGCAGGCTGCAGCATCACCGATCGATCAGCCTTCACAGGCTCCAAACTCGCCAACTGCGGGACACTAGTCTTGTTTTATACAGTATTAAATTCGTGTGAAAAGCAGCACAACTAGTTTCATATACTTCCAGCCATAGTCGGCATTTTCCGGTGTCATTCCCGCAGAATGAACGAATGTCTGCAAATATCCGTTGCCGACATTCACTGCGCCTTTTGCGAGGGAGCCGCAGAGGGGAAATGGGGACAGACAATATTTCCTCCAAACTCTAGCACCGGCGCGGGTTCCACGATCATTTCCGCCTGAAAACCGCGCCCAATATAGAGTTTGCCATTTTAATCGTGTTATTTTGGCGTAGGGCGAAATGGCAGCATTGTATTTAAACGTCCCGCAATATTTCCCGCGCCGCGTTATGACCCGGAATGCCGGTCACGCCTCCACCGGGATGCGTCCCAGCGCCACACTGATACAGCCCTTTGATCGGCGTCCGGTAATCGCCGTACCCGAGCACTGGCCGTGCGCTGAACAACTGATCGAGCGACAGCGCACCGTGAAATATGTCGCCGCCAATCAACCCGAATTTGCGTTCCAGATCGAGCGGCGAATGAATTTGCCGCGCAATCACGCTGGCGGCGAAATTGGGCGCAAATCCGTTCACCGTGGCGATCATCAGATCAGCAACTTCCTCGCGATGGTCATCCCAACTGCGGTTGTCCGATAGCGTGGGCGCAACGTGCTGGCAGAATAAACTCGCCACGTGCTGGCCCTTCGGTGCGAGTGAATCATCGACCACGCTCGGGATAAGGATTTCCACGATTGGCTTTTTGGACCAGCCAAACGTCTTCGCGTCGAAATACGCCTGCTCCATATAGCGCAACGTCGGGGCCATGATGATGCCGGACGCGTGATGCGGACCCGGCTCTGGGTGGCACGTAAAGCGCGGCAATTCCGACAGCGCGACATTCATGCGAAACGTGCCCGATCCACATTTGTATGCAGCGATGCGCTGACCGAAATCAGCATCGACGGCGTCAGTTGCAACCAGGCGTTGAAACAGTAAC
The DNA here is from genome assembly GCA_031401935.1 of Betaproteobacteria bacterium. Taxonomy (GTDB): domain Bacteria; phylum Pseudomonadota; class Gammaproteobacteria; order Burkholderiales; family Usitatibacteraceae; genus UKL13-2. The sequence continues at coordinate 1,093 of JANNRY010000177.1, forward strand.
TTCGGATTCAGATTAGACACCACGCATCTGGACAACATTTCACTGCCGTCCTCCAACACGACACCGCAGGCGCGACCGTCGCGAACGAGCACGCGCGCCACCGGGCTATCGAGCGAAATTTCCACGCCACGCGCGGTGGCTTCTTTGGCCATCGTCTGCGTAATCGCCCCCATCCCGCCAATGGCGTGGCCCCATATGCCGGGCTTGCCGTTTACTTCGCCGAAGACGTGATGCAGTAACACATAGGCCGAGCCGGGTGTATAAGGCGACGCAAAATTGCCCACCACGCTATCAAATCCAAAACATGCCTTGATGGGATCGGATTCAAAATAGCTGTCCAGCACGTCGCCTGCGCTCTTGGTGAACAGATCGAGCACATCGCGCCGTGCTCCCATATCGAGCGTCTTGAAATGCGTGCCCACTTTCCATGCACGCAACAGATCGGTAATGCCGCCGCCGACGTTCGGTGGCGTTTCCAACAGCAGGTCTTTCAATACCGCGGCGACCCGATCAAGCATGGCGTAATAAGCGGGCAAAGCTTCCGCATCGCGTTTGGAAAATTTTGCGACTTCGGCCTGCGTGACGGCGAGGCTGCTACCCACCTTGAGAAACCGGATGTCATCGAGCGGCAAAAAATTGCCGAACGGTCGCTCAACGACACGCAAACCATGCGCATACAAATTGAGATCGGCAATAATCTTTGGGTTTAGCAAACTTACCGTGTAGCTTGCTGTGGAATTGCGAAATCCCGGATGGAATTCTTCAGTGACCGCCGCACCGCCAACGACGTTTCGGCGCTCCAGCACCCGCACGCGAAGCCCTTTGGCCGCGAGGTAACAGGCGCACACCAGACCGTTATGGCCGCCACCGATGATGATGGCGTCAAGGGAATCTCGCATCAAGAGTCGGTTGGCGGCACCGGTGCGGCCAGCAGCGCGACCTCCGCCACAGGAACCGCCTTCACGCCAGTAATTGCGTGTATGACGACCGGCTCAGTGCGCCCTTTTACCTTATGCTCGCCCAAGGCAACCGAAATAATCTCCGGGTGATGCCGCAGCCCAATGAACGTCGCGTTGTTAATCAGGATATGTTGACCGACATCCTTGGTCAGCGCTTCCAGCCGCGCCGCGACATTAACCGCATCGCCGATAACGGTATAGATGCAACGATCCAATGCGCCAATCTGCCCCGCGACCACGCTGCCGGTAGCGATACCGATGCCATTTTCAAGAGGCGCTTCGCCGACTTCGGCGCGACGCAGATTTAATGCCTCCAGACGCACGCGCATGGCCAACGCTGCCATGACTGCGCGATATTCAATTTCCGGCGCCGTCAGTGGTGCGCCAAAAATCACCACAACCGCGTCGCCAATAAAGTTATTGACATAACCGCCCCACGGTTTTACGGCTTCGGTCATTTCAGTCAAATATTCATTCAGGAACGCGACAATATCGGGCGCACTCATCTTTTCCGAAATCGTCGAAAAGCCGCGGATATCTGAAAACAGCGCGGCCACACGAATCTGTTCGCCGCCCAATTGAAGCTTGCCCGCGAGTAATTTGTCCCGCACGTCGGGAGATACCAGCGCGCCAAAAATGCCGCGCTCGCGTTCGCGTTCAACGACTGATTTACTCATCGAGTTAAACGTCTCTGCGAGCTGGCCCATTTCGTCGCGTGAATAGACTTCCGCCTGCGCCTTGGCATGGTCGCCACGGCTCAGCGCGCGCGACGCACTGATGAGCGAATTCAGCGGCCGCACGAGGCTTCTCGCGA
>JANNRY010000178.1:0-5663 GCA_031401935.1 Betaproteobacteria bacterium
AGCCTTTCCTTTTGGAAAGGCTTTTTTTTTGAATAAAAAATAGATATAAAACAAACTTAAATTGAAAAACAACAAAAATATTATCGTCAATATTATTCCAAATCCTTAACATTACGTGATGGGCGAAAATCCAGCGATGTCGGACCCAGATGCCAACCACGCACGCGGCGGATTGGCGAAACTGGAAATGCTGGTCGTGCAGGATATTTTTCTGACCGAAACCGCGTATTTGGCTGACGTGATTTTGCCCGCATCGGCGTGGCCTGAAAAAATGGGCACCGTCACCAACACTGATCGTATGGTGCAGCTCGGTCGTCGCGCACTCGATCTGCCCGGTGATGCGATGCAGGATCTGTGGATCATTCAGCAGTTGGCAAAACGGTTGGGGGTGGACTGGAGTTATCAGGGGGCAGAGAGCGGTGTCGAGGCCGTCTACTTTGAGATGCGTACGGCAATGAATTCAATGGCCGGCATTTCTTGGGAACGGCTGGAACGCGAATCTTGTGTCACTTACCCGTGCGCAGGTGACGACGATCCTGGTCAGCCAGTCGTGTTCATCACTGATTTTCCGACGGCGACCGGTCGTGCGAAATTTGTCCCGGCCGACATCATTCCCGCCAACGAACGCCCAGACGCCGATTATCCTTTCGTTCTCATTACTGGCCGCCAACTCGAACACTGGCATACCGGCTCCATGACGCGTAGAGCCTCGGTGCTGGATGCGATCGAACCCGAGGCAGTGGTGTCGATTCACCCGCTGGATTTAGCGCAGATCGGAGCGCTTGCCGGTGATGTGATCACCGTGCAATCGCGCCGAGGCGCGATCTCACTCAAAGCCCGTGCTGATGAAGGTACGCCGACCGGCGCAGTATTTATCCCCTTCGCGTTTTACGAGGCCGCCGCAAATCTGCTAACCAATCCCGCGCTCGACCCCGTCGGAAAAATCGCCGAGGTGAAATATTGCGCGGTGAAGATCAGCCGGGGCGGGCAGGTGACAGCGCTGTCGAGTTATGGGGGTGGGCAGTCGTTTGTAGTCGAACGCGCTAGTGCGGAGGCTGCTGAGTAATACGCAGACGTAGAAAATATAAACGCAATATCCTAATTCCAGTATTGGCGGTCTTGCCGGCGGCATTGTGGCCCGGAAGCCCCGCCAATGCTGGATTTTCGTCATGTTTAGGCCTTACGTAACAATCGGCTAATTCTCAGATTATCGGTAGCCCATTTCGATCCGCAGGCCGCTCGCGACAAAATGCGTTAGCATCTTGTCGCTGCTGGCCGTGATCAGTGACAGCGCCAAAATCGAACCTCAACTGCTCGCGAGTAAACCAATACCTATGAAATTTCTCATTCTGCTGCTAGTTTCGGGCGCCGCACTCGCTGATGATGCAGCCCTGTTGCGCTGCCGCACTATTACAGATGCAACGGCGCGCCTCGGCTGTTACGACGCACTGGTCGTGTCCGCGGGCAGTATTGGCACCGCGAAGACCACCGTCGGTACGAGCGGTGTTGCGCAGCCTTCAACAGTACAACAAACGCCAACGCAAACCCAGAATCAATTCGGGCTGGAAGAAAAGATCGCCAGTAAGAATGAGATCAATGCAATTGAAAGCAGCATCCCTGGCAGCTTCGAAGGCTGGCGCGCAAAATCAAACATTCGGCTTGCCAACGGGCAGGTATGGCAGATAAGCGATGACAGCTCACGCGCACACTATATTGATAATCCGACCGTAAGAATCCGGCGTGGCGCGTTAGGCTCGTTTCATCTTGAGATTCAGGGTACCAATATTTCACCTCGCGTCAAACGCGTGCAGTAACGGCGCGGTATTCGTCATATGCGGCGTCAGGTCTGGAACTCCGCATAGTCCACCAGCCCAAGCGGTGGCAGCGCTCCGAGCGTCCTTGCGGTATCCATACGCACAATCAGTGAAAAACGTTTCAGTGTTTCTATCGGTACGGTGACGTCACCGTTGAGTTTTTGCTCGGCCTTGTAAGCCGCAAATTGGCCAACCTGATAAAACTTCGACACGAGGCCCATCAACACCGGGCCTTTTATATTGAGTAGCGTTTCGACAGACGCGAATGATTTGAGTCCCAAATCGGTGGCGATGTGCGCGATCGCGTTGCCTTGCGTGGACACATACGAATCCGGTGGCAAATAGAGCCAATCGGCACCCGCCGCTTTCATGCGCGCCAGTTTATCTTCAAGCATGTCTGGCGTGGGTTTGCCGTCAGCGCCGATGGTGAAGCTGTCGGCTGCCACCACAAATTTGTCGCGCGCACCGATGCGTTGCCATTCTTCAACAATCCCCAGCGAATTCTGCTCAAGCTTGTTGTACATGATGGCGATCCCTTTGACAGCACCGTAGGCGCGCATCGCTTTTAATTGCGCGTCGAGCGGCGCTACGTGGGTCACGCCAGTTAAATTGCGCCCTGGCGCTGCAAGTGATGAGACTAATTTTGTGCCGAGCGGGTCGGTAACAGCCGCAAATACCAGCGGGATAGTTTTACCGATCACGGCATGCGGTTTGTCGGTCGTACCTGCCAGCCCGAGTGTGGGCGGTGTACCCCAAGTGTAAACGAGGTCAGGCTTGTCGCGCACGATCTCAGCTTCAAATTCAGTAAGCCGCGCGCGGTTTTGTCCCGCGTCGCGCACGATAAATTCCGCATCGGCACGATGAACTTTCCAGTATTCACGAAAACCTTTTTCAACCGCCGTTTCACCCCGCCAAGTGACCATATAAATTCTCGGCGGCTTGCCCGATTTAGAGGATTTGACGGTTTGCGCGTGCAAAGCCGGTGCCGCCGCTAGCGCTGTGGACGCAAGCAAAAAATCCCGGCGTCCAATCGTCATTCCGCTGCCGCCGGCACTGTTGCTGCGGCCCGACGCGGAATGTATAGCCACGCGAACGCGATACCGCAGAGAAGTACGGCAAAGCCCAGCACGATGAAGGTGTTTTTGAATCCCAGAAATGGCAACAGCGCCGCCGCCGCGATCGGCCCCATCGCATTACCGATACGCTCGACCAATCGATAATAGCCATACACTGTGCTCTCACCTACGCGGGCGATTTCTGCCTGCGTCACATCGGGCACCATCGCCGCTTGCGGTGAAATGCTGATTGCCTGCGCAATGCCGAGCAATGTCACCACCAGCACCGCGGCGACCAGATCGTACGGCAAGGCCATCGCCAGCCCGGCAATGCCTGAAAGAATTAAACCCGTAGCGACAAACGTTGCGTGCGGAACCGCACCGTGCCGTGTGCGCAAGCGGTCAATCTGCGCGGCGACCACCGGCACCAGCAATACCATCATCACCGAATAAATCATGATGATGCGGCCCGCCATCGCCGCCGAGCTGCCGGTCGAAGACAGGAACAGCGGGATCAAATAAAAGCAGTAGGCCACTAGCAGCAATTTTGCAGGCACTGCGGCCAGCAATAGCAACCCGGCGAAGCGAGGATTGGCGAGCGGATTGACGCGTGGTGATTTTGTCGCAGGCGTTGCGCTCACGATAGCAACGGGCAGAGGTTTTGGCGCTGATTTTGGCAGCGTAACCCAGCCAATCACCCATGCCAATCCAGCTAGTGCCGCCGCGATAATGAAAGTGACTCGATAACCCAAGCCATCAGCGAGCAGACCGCCCACGGATGGCCCGCAAATCATCGACACCATAATTACGGACACGAACGTTGCCAAGCCTTTGGCGCGTGTTTCTTTGTTGGTGTAATCGAGCACGATGCCTTGCGCGGCAACAAAGGCAATCGCCCATGCGACCCCGGCACCTGCGCGCCAGACCAGTAGCCCGAGCAACGTTTCAGCTTGCGCGGCCATCAGATGCGCGACCACACCGATTGCCGCACCAAACAGAAATGCCTTGCGACGGCCCAGTCGTTCGCTCCAGCCACCGAGCACGGGCTGCGAGACGGCGACGATGAGCATGAATAAAAATATTGGCAGGCCAACGACCCAGTGCGCTGGAATCGCGATTGGCCCTACTGTCATGGTACCCGCAAAAATCGGCAGAAAGCCGCGCGAAAGATCTTCCGCCAGCAGCAGCAGAAAAAACGGCGCGCGCATGCGCCCCAGCGCAGCCTTCGGATCGAGAACGGCTTCGTGCGATGCCTTGAGATGTAGTTGGAAGCGATCACGCACATCGCGCAAGGCGATGATGGCCGCGCGTACTGATGAATTGGATGCGGTGCGGTCGAAACCGGGTGCACGCCTTTCCCGCAGCCGTGCACGCAACGATGTTCGGCACTCGCGGTATTGATGCAGCGCTTGTTGTTGGGCATCGCGGGTGGCGTCGGCCAGATTCCTCAGTGCGCCGGAAAAATTGCCAGAAACGGAACTGGCCAAGCGCCCACCAGCAATTCTGGAAAGACTCGCCACGAGTGTGTTTAACGGTGAAACAACAATTGGCCCAGCGAGAAAATAGATCAGTTCCAGCGTGACAAATCCTGCAACGATCAGGATCACCAAAAAATCCAGCATCAGTTCTGAAAACAGGCGCGCCACAAAGCGCGGATCGACGGCAACTTCAAGCAACTCGCTCGTTCCCGCTGCCGACGCAATCGGCACGCTCTCCACCAGCGTCTCGACCAGACCATCGGTTTTTTCTGCACGTGCGGTGTAAAGCGGCGTGCCAGCGACCACAACGGAGATGCGTGAAAGCTCGGCGTGTTGCTGACGTGTATCGGCTAGTTTTTCTGATACGCCCGGCATTTTTTCTAGCGGGATACCCAGCTCTGCAGCGCGATCAAATGTGCTTGCCAGTGAGCGGGCAACACTTTCAGCTTTGCGCATCGTCTCGTAGGTGAGCACGCTGTCAGTGAGGCTGAACGCAAACCACGCAATCACGGCCATCGCGGTTGCGATGGTGATGAGTACAACGCCCATGCCTGCGAGGGCGAGTTTGCGCGCCGGTGTTGGCTGTGTCATTTGCTGATCGTTCCGTGCTGTTCGCGCCAGACAGTCAACGCAGTCTGCGCACCGGTAAACTGGTTCCTTGTCGCCGCGATCAAGCCGTCCCAACCACCGTGAAGCGGTTTTGCGCCGACATCGGTACCAGCCAGCCGAGCCGCAGCGGATTTCACGTCGCGTTCGAATCGCCACGCGAGTAGTGACAGTGCAATAAACAGCACTGCCGTACTTACACCGAAAGCGGTCAACGCGACCGGCCTCAAACCATCGCGCAATTGATCCCGCGTGGCGCGGCCCTCCGTGGCCGAATATCTGACTGCGACATAGCCTTCGATAACATCAAAATTATTTTTCACCACCGTGCCGGCGACGGCGTCATCGTCGGCCAGATATCGCCAAAGCCCGTCACGCGCCGTACCCAGGGCTGGCAGCCATGTCGGCGTCGATTGGCCGACACGATCAGCCTCGGTGGAATAGATGGCTTTGCCTTGCGCGTCGAGGATGTCGATGCGCGAGATGGCGGCATCGGCCTGCTGGCGGCGTTGCATTGCCTGCGGCAGCGCACTGAGCTCCGAAAAGTTCAATCCCATCGCCGTGCTTTGCTCGATGATACGATCGACTTCTTTGGCAATCAGTTCAAAGCGACCGTGCCGCAATTCGCGATGCGTGCCCTGCACCTTGAACAACACCAGCAGATAAGTCATGCCGACGGCAAAGGCGGCGATGCTGACCGACAGGATGAA
>JANNRY010000179.1:0-4147 GCA_031401935.1 Betaproteobacteria bacterium
GCATCCACCCTGAATAATTTGCGCAACTTGTTTATTAACAGGCCCTTAGCTTCGATCCAGCTGGTGACGGCAGTACCCGCCGGACCGCCATTCGGCGGATTGTATTTGATGCCACCATCCTCCGGCGGGTTGTGTGAAGGCGTGATGACAATGCCGTCCGCGAATCCCGCTGTCCGTCCACAGTTGTAAGCGAGAATCGCGTGCGAAATTGCCGGGGTGGGCGTGTATTCGTCCTTTGTTGCGATCATGATTTCCACGCCATTCGCGGCCAATACTTCGAGTGCACTGGCATACGCCGGTTCGGAGAGCGCGTGCGTGTCGATGCCGAGGAATAGCGGGCCATTGATGCCCTGCGCATGGCGATACAGGCATATCGCCTGCATGATCGCCAATACGTGCCACTCGTTGAAACTATTCTGCAGTGCGGAACCGCGATGCCCCGACGTGCCAAACGAGACGCGTTGCGCCGCTATCGAGTAGTCAGGTACGCCGGTGTAGTAGGCCGACACCAATTCTGGAATGTTGGCCAGCATCGCCGGCGTGGCGGGTTTTCCAGCCAACGGGCTCACTTTTTTCACGCTACTTTTGTCCTCTCATGGCGCGTTCTCCATGTCGCTTATGTATTTGCCTTCACAAGCCGCGCTATTTAGACGCGCCCATAAGAAAAGCTCAATTTCCATGGTTGGCTTACTGCTTTCGCGTTGTTGGCGTTAAGTTTTGTAGTCGCCGTTGTTTGACGCTGCCAGCCGAAAGGAAAATTGATCTCGCAAAATTAAAAATTGCAAGAAAATCAAGTGGAATGAGGAACGGACAAGAAGGTGCGGTCAGCCCGCATTTGCCGAACGGCGTTCGAGGATCACGAAGAATGTGATCGCGAACAGTCCGAGGACCGCGAAGATCACCGGCGCGCCGACGCCGAGCAGCTCGGGCAGTTGCACCTTGCCCATCGCCCAGACCGGGAGGATGGTCTGCGAAACCCAGTCGAAGCTCAGCGCGTACAGGATGCCGCCGAGAATCATGCCAAATGCGCCGACGAGCGCATGGACGCTGCCCGCGCCGATGGCGGCGAGCGCCGTGCCGGGGCAATAGCCGTAGAGCACCATGCCGATGCCGAACAGCCCTGAACCCAGTGTGATGGCGAGCAAATCGGCTGGCTTGATGTGAAACTTCGCGTCGCCCATCTGCACCAGCACGAAGACGCCGATGCCACCGACAATGATTGCAGTCAGCATGACCTTGAGTACGGTGAAGTCCTTGAACAGGAACTGCCGGACGATGGTGTTGTAGTTGGCAACACCGCCGCGATGCAGCAGCCAGCCGAAGGCAAAGCCGAAGACGACGGCCAGGATGAGTGAGACTGTACCGGTAATGGGGAACATGGATGAATCTCCAGATCAGGACGTTTTTGGGCGGAACATTATGAAGGCGGTGATGGTGCCGGTCGTGAACATGACGGCGAGGAACACCCAGCCGATCAGCGCGAGCTGCAGGCCGCCGGAAATGCCGTTCCCGCTGGTGCAACCATTGGCGAGACGTGCGCCGTACATGATGATGATGCCGCCAATGAAGGCAACTACATAGCGCCTGGCGGGCGACGGGCCGAAGCGCTCGGCCCAGACCTGCGGAACGGTCTCGATACGCCAACTGCCGCCAGCAAGTGCTGAGCCGAGGCCGCCGAACAGCGTGCCGACGAGGAATAGGGTGCCGTAGTCGAGCTTGAATGCGTTCTTAGCCCAGTACGTGTTGGCCGCAACCACATCGGTGCCAACAACGAGCGAGGCAACGCCGCCCGAGACTTGGGAGAGTGCCGTGGTGATGCCGATTGGATTGTTGACGACGACGAACACGATCCAACTCAGGACGCCGATGCCGATGCCGGTGAGATAGGGGCCCCAGTTGATCCGCGTGGCCGTGGTGGAGGCGGGCGTGTGCAGTGCGTTGATGGGGATTGCTACCATGTGTGCTCCAATTTATTAAACAGACTTCCTGAAGATCGGTGAGTATGCCGAGCCTCTTTTCTTCATCCGTACGTAAATCGACCCTTATCGAATCCGATCACTTCTTTTGCTTGACGACCCACACGACAAGAGCGACAACCACGATAACAAGCAGGATCGGCATCCACATCCCGCCATATCCACCCATCCAGCCGCCGCCCCACATGTCTCCATTCATCATGCCTCCGCTCTGCGCCGAAGACACGCCAGTGGCTAACAGAAACACCGTACCAACAACCAAAGAAAATAAACTTCTCATGTTTTTTCCTTATTGAACGCAGAAACGATTCGACTACGTCGGCAACGGATGAGTGACCCCGAAGACTGTCCAAGGCTATGCGATGGGGAGCCGCACCAGCGATCGTGTCCGGGCGCAAGCCTCACAAGGATTGGCTCGGAAATTCGCCCGACAGCGAACCCGTCAGTTGCACAGCAGGGCCGCTTTGCATCGCTCTGCATCACCCTTGCACCCGAAAGTTGATCATCATGCCGCCATCTTCGTGTTCGAGATTGTGGCAATGAAACAGGTATGTCTGGTTGCCGGGGAAATCGTGGGTAAAGTCGATTGCAATCCGCACTGTTTCGCCGGGCCATACCAAGACCGTGTCCTTCCAGCCGAGATCACTCGCCAATCTCGCTTTACCGAAACGCGCCAAGCCCGCTAACTGGGTGGGGCTGTTCAGACGCTCGAGCACCTGAAACGAAAAACCGTGCAGGTGCATTGGGTGCGGCATGCCTGCTACCGGGTTGCTGATGCGCCAGATTTCCACCGCGCCGCGTTTCACGTCGAACGCGATCTCGTCCATACGGAAGCTGCGACCGTTGATGAGGAAGCGCATATGCCCCATCGACAATTCGATCTTGCTCTCCGTAGCAGTTTCGGTGCGGATGACTTTGACTTGCGACAGCGTTGCCGGAAGCTTGGCGACGACGCGATCACCGGCGGTGACGGACAGTTTCAGCACGTTGAACGCCAAGCCCGGCGGCAATCGCGATGAACTCATGCCACCCATCATCTGCCCGATGCCTTTATTCATTCCTGCCATTCCACCCATGCCTGACATGCCGCCAGCGGTACCTTCGTTTTCCATTGGATCAAACGCGAGGCTTTTGAGAAAAATATCTTCACCGGGTTGCGCTTGCCCGGCATCAAACAATACGTCGAGGCGTTCTCCCGGTGCAAGAAAGGCTTCTGTCACAGTCTCTGGCCGCTCGATCAGGCCACCGTCGGTACCGATGACTGTGAAATCCAGCAGCACGCTGCCTTTGACAAATGCGAGCCGGTAGATACGGGCGTTAGAGCCATTGAGCAGGCGCAGACGGTAGGTGCGCGGCGTGACAGCCTGGACGGCGTTTGGGGTCAGGTTGGCAAGCACGATATCGCCCAGCCAGCCCATCATCGAATCATGCGCATTCGGCTTGTAAAGCAGCTTTCCCTGCGCGTCGAAGCGCTTGTCCTGTATGACCAGAGGCAGATCGGTAACGCCTAACTGCAGATCGAGTGCCTTACTCAATCTGCGCTGGTCGTCGTCGTCCACCAGGAAAAAGCTTGCCAAGCCGTTGTATGCCTGCTTGGCGGTCAACTCGTGTGCGTGCGTGTGATACCAGTAGGTGCCGCCGCGGTTGCGAATTGTGAAGTCGTAATCGTAGCGACCGCCCGGCGCGATGGTGTTCACCGGATGACCATCCATGTTTGCGGGTGTGTGCAGGCCGTGCCAGTGGATGATGGTCGGCTCCGGCAACGCGTTGTCGAGGCTGACGGTAAAGCGCGCGCCGCTCTCGATGCGCAGGATTGGGTTTTGATATGACTCGCCCGCGTGTTCGGTCTGGTAGAGCAGGAATGGCGATTCGCGTCCGGACAGTATCGGGAAGCTCGCAGTCGTGGCGCGGATTTTTAGCGGTCCAGCGACATCCAGGACGCCAAACGGCCCGCTGGCCACAGGGACAAACAGCTTTTGCTGGAAATTCTCAGCGGTGACCGGGTCGAAGGGATAGGGACGAAACTGCCCAGCGGCCAGCGCCTGAGTGCGGCGCGATCCGTAATACATCCAGGCAATGCCTCCGGCGCTTGCGACGGCCGCCGCGCCAGCGAACTGAAGCCACTGTCTTCTATTCAGCATGCAAATCTCCTGTTAAATACTCAAGTCTTC
>JANNRY010000180.1:0-8832 GCA_031401935.1 Betaproteobacteria bacterium
AGCCAACGTCCGGCCGGGTGTTGTGCGCGGGGCAGGACATCCATCGCGTCAAATACGGCGAACGCACCCGCCTTGCGATGCACTACCACCAGTCGTATCAGGTGCGCTCTTTCAAACGCCGCACACCTGAATTCATGCTTGACGCCGCCGCATCAGCGCGTACTGCTATTCATCTTTTCGATGAACCGCAGTTCAATACGCAGGACGGCTACATCGGCTTCATGCTGGATTTTTTTCGCAGGCTGAAAAATCAGGGCTGCCTCGTGTTTGTCTGCCTGCATCCGAACGAACCGTACCACGTCGAATTGCTGCACGAGATCTGCGATCGCTTTATCTTCGTCAACAAGGGACGGCTGAGTGAAGGCGCATCGCTGCACGCGCTGACAGAACAGGCGGCGTTTCGTGATTATCTCGGCAAGTTGGTGGGCTGCGTAAAACCACCAAAAACATAAACTCAAGCACTGACGTGCCTCGCAGGCTATTTTCCGCCTACTGGGCCCGCCAGTGCTTGATCTACGATAATTTATGCTAAAGAAGCGCTAACCGCTCAGGATATCGGCTTCAAATCGCCCAGCTTCAACCAGCCGACGATAACGCGATAGAGATACCAGACGAACACTGCTGCCGGGAATATCCACGCGAATATGATTCCAATGCCGAGCGTGACAACCGTGAGTATCCAAAACGCGGCCCAGGCAACAATCCACCACAGCAAGCCCCACCAAAAGGTGCGCGAGAGCCACGAGAAATGAGTTTCGAGCCACGTGCCGCGCACATCGTCGCGCTTGATCATACCAACGACCATGGCCACTAGTGCGAGCAATAACATCGTAAACGGTGCCAGCGCGTGCAAGCCATAGAGCACGTGGGTAATCGTCACGGAACTTTGTGGGTCCTTCCCCGTATCGGGTGTTACATCGATTGTCTCGGCCATACTCGGTTCTCCTTAATCATCGTCAACGCCCACCAACTCCGGAAACAACACTTCGGTGTAGCCCAACTTCGTCATATCGGTCATGCGCATCGGATATAAAACGCCATCCAGATGATCAACTTCGTGCTGCACAACTCTCGCATGAAATCCGCTCACAGTGCGATCAATCGCGTTGCCGAACTGATCAAAACCAGTGTAGCGCAATGCAGGCGCGCGTGGTACCAATCCACGCATACCCGGCACTGACAGGCAACCTTCCCAATCTTCGACCTTCTCCTCAGATGATGGGGTTAGTTGCGGGTTTATTAATACGGTGAAAGGGATTGGCTCACGGTTCGGATAGCGTGCGTTGTTGATTACTTCAAAAATCACCACGCACACGTTCTCGCCGATTTGCGGTGCAGCAAGCCCTGCACCCTTTGCGGCAATCATGCTGTCCTTCATGTCGGCGAGCAACGCGTGTAACTCTGGCGAATCAAATTTGTTTGAAGGCCAGGGATCGGATTTTTTGAACAGGCTGGGCGTGCCCATTTTTACAATCGAGCGCACCGCCACTTAGCTGTAGCCCCGTCTTTCGATCGGCATCGCATCGTGCAACTCGACTGCTTTTGACAAAATCGCGCGAACTTTTTTCATGCCCTCTTCCAGAATCGCATCCGCATCTTTGAGCTTGATGCCCGCCGACGAAGAGCCGCGCCCTGCGGCGTGATTCATTGAAAGCGCCAACGTGGCATAGGATAAATTTTGTTCGCGCGCGAGGCTGGCCTCGGGCATGGTCGTCATGCCAACCATGGTGCAGCCGTCGCGTTCCAGACGATTGATTTCCGCGACTGTTTCCAGACGCGGCCCTTGCATGACGCCAATCACGCCCGATTCCAGCACGTTGATCGACACCGCTTTTGCGGCCGCCAAATACAACATCCGCGCGAGCGTGCAGTAGGGAAACGTAAAATCGATGTGCGTGACTTCCGCTTCGACTTCAAAAAAAGTGTGCTTGCGCCCGTTGGTGTAATCGATCAGTTGATCCGGCACACCGATGACGCCTGGCCCCATATCAGGCGCGATACCACCGACAGAATTTACCGCCAGCACGCGCGTCACGCCCAGAGATTGCAGCGCCCAGATATTGGCGCGGTAATTGACTTCATGCGGCGCGATGGTGTGGCCATAGCCGTGACGCGCCAGAAAAATTACCTCGGCCTTGCCGATTTTTCCGAAGGTGAGGTGGCCGGATGGCTCGCCATACGGCGTGCGCACTACTTCGCGGCGTGTGATCTCAAGATTGGTGAGATTGGATAGACCGGTACCGCCAATGATCGCCAGCATCGATTACTTCCCTATGACGGCGTAAATGGCTGGGAGATTCCGCCATGCGCCCGACACATCCATGCCGTAACCGAAAACAAAGCGGTTCGGTACGTTGATGCCAACGTATTCAGCTTTCAACGGCTTTTTATTATTGATCTCTTCGCCGTAATCTTTTACGCAAAACACCGCGCACGCCACCGATTTCGCGCCATTTCGCTTGACCAGATCGACGATGGCAGCCAGCGTGATGCCTTCATCGAGAATGTCATCAAGAATGATCACGTTGCGGCCAACGATATTGTCGCGCGGCGCCACACGCCAGTTCAATTGCGCACCGACGGTTTTGTCGCCATAGCGCGATACCTGCACAATATCGAAGTCGAGCGGGAAATCGAGCTGCGGCAGCAATTGGCCCGAGAATACGACCGCGCCACCCATCACAGAGAGGATCAGCGGATGCTGGTCGGCGAAATCGCGGTTGATCTCCCGTGCAACCCGTGAGGTTGCCGCGTTGACCTGCTCCACCGTAAACAATACTTCGGAGTCGGCGAGTAGTTTTTTGGCATCTTGTGGATTCATAGATGAATTTTATCCTATCTATCAATGCCTCAATTTAAACCATCGCGTTGTGGGTTGGAACAGGCCATTAACCCAATGGCACCACCGTGAAAAACTAATGCCATTTCGAACGAAGCGAGAAATCTGCTCTTTCTTTTCAAAGAAGGCAAAGCAGATTTCTCACACGATTAAACTGGGTTCGAAATGACAGTGTTCTTTATGTTGGCGCTATCGCGATCTAAGAACCTTCATAAACACCTTCAATTCCAGAATCAGGAAATCGGCGATGCACTGAGTCCAGTCTCGATGTCGGACAAATATTGCATTGTTGCCGCCTCAACCGTCTGATTCATGTTCACGCATGGGTTGCTGCTTCTCAGGGACTTGTAAATGTCCGCGCACACACGCAACGCACGTACGCAATCCTTCGCGTCATAAGTGGCTACCGTTTGCCTGAGCGTTGCGGAAAATTCTGGGGCGCGCTTTTCAATCTTACGCACACCATTGGGCAAGGCACCGGCCAATTGAAGACCCATCGGCCCAAGCACATTGACGCGCAAGTATGAAATGAATTCGATCGCCTCAAATATTTCGCCCCGACCAATTTTTCCAGCACCGTAATGCAGCCATATCCAGAACCGGTCTTCAATCCATTGAGGTTTCGGCGCTGGATAGGCCGCCGCTCCCTCGCCGAGCGCACGCGTCAATTGCCCGTCGCGCTCCCACAACAGCTGAGGCTGCTCAACGCGTTGACCCAGGTCTTTCGCCGTCACGAATTTGAGGTCAACGTGCAGCAGTGGGGGCCCATACAAGCAGATCAATAATCGCGGCTCACCAACATGCTCACCGGTGAATGCCTCCAGCAGCGGTCCAAGCGACCGCGCGATACGAGGTCTGTCCGCCATCACCTCTGCATGGTTTTCCGCTTGTGTCACGACAAGGACATCAAGGTCGCTGAATTGGTCCATCGAATTGGTGAGGTACGAGCCGCCCGCAGCGATGCCCGCGATTCGCGTGTCTGCTTTAAAAACGGCCAGCGCGCGGGAAAGAAATTGCCGGTGCGTTTGCGGCAATGAACTTGGTGTTGGTTCGATCATTTCATTCGCCATTCTTTTGCCGGATGGGAATCGATAAAGTCTGCATGAACTGGTTTATAAACGCGCGTAACGTTGGCTCTGCTTTTTTCACAACTCGCCTAAGTACCGGCATTGGCGCGGCGTCTCAGGCGATACTGCCGTGGAAGGCGCGCCGACATTGGCACTACGAAATCATCCCAGAAATCTCAGCTACTGCACTTTCGCCCCATCACTAAACCACACCGCAATACTTTTACGTTCCGCATCAGTCATTTGCGTCAAATTACCAATCGGCATATAGCGCGAGGCAACCGTCTCGGCGATCTTCGGGGCATGAATGCTAATTTGCTCGACATTTTCCAGCATCACACCTTTGGGCGGCTGCGCAAAACCTGCTATGGTCGGCTGCGCAGCGTGGCATCCCGCGCACCGCACTGCCATGATCGTCTTCACCTCTGCAATGCTGGCCACTTTTCCAACGGTGGTGCTTGGGGGTTTGGGGGCTAACGCGACGAACACACTCAGCAACAGTAACACCGCCGCCACCACAAACAGCCAACGCGTTTGCCCGCGATGGCGCAGCACTAAGAACTGCCGTATCAACGCGCCCGCCAACATGATCACAGCCAGAACCAGCCAGCCGTGCGGATGGCTGTAGGTCATCGGGTAGTGATTGCTGATCATGATAAACAGCACAGGCAGCGTGAAATACGTGTTGTGGACGGAACGTTGTTTGCCAACGCGGCCGGGCTCGGGGTCAGGCACAACGCCCGCACGAATTTCGGCGACCATTTTTTTCTGGCCGGGAATGATCGCGAAAAAAACGTTTGCGGCCATGATGGTGCCGAGCACCGCGCCCACGTGAAGGAAGGCAGCACGCGCGCTGAACACTTGGAACAGTCCCCAATCCAAAACAATCACTAGCACGAACAACAATGCCAGCAGCACCTTCTCGTTGCCGCCGAAAAATTTGCACAGCGAGTGATAGACCAGCCAGCCACCAACGATGGATGCGATGCTAATACCAATCGCCTGCACGGTCGTCAACGCCATCACGCTTTTGTCGATCAGGTAAGTGCTGGCACCGAACCAATAGATGATTGCGAGTAAACCCATGCCCGAAAGCCAAGTGGTGTAGGCCTCGTATTTCGACCAATGCAGATTATTCGATAGCGCTTCGCCTTTTGGGCCAGCCAGAAACTTTTGGCTCTGGTACAAACCGCCGCCATGCACCGCCCACAATTCCCCAGACACGCCACGCACTGCATCCTCAGGCTTCGCTGGTCTGGAAAGTGAATTGTCGAGCATGATGAAATAGAACGACGCGCCGATCCATGCAATGCCTGCGATCAGGTGCAGCCAGCGCACCAGCAAACTCAGCCATTCGACAACATAAGCTTCCATTACGATGCGGCCAGTGTGGTCACGGATTCGGCGCACGCAAGCTTGCCGCGTCGCTGCAAGATTTCCGCAGCGACGGCAATCGCAATCGTGGCCGGCTCCTTGCCATAGATGCCTGCCGCGCCGATAGGGCAACTCATTTCGGC
Organism: Betaproteobacteria bacterium; assembly: GCA_031401935.1. Lineage (GTDB taxonomy): Bacteria > Pseudomonadota > Gammaproteobacteria > Burkholderiales > Usitatibacteraceae > UKL13-2. The sequence goes on from JANNRY010000180.1 coordinate 5,424, forward strand.
TAATTGCCCGGCTGAAATGCCGCGACCCTGTAGCCGCCGTTCGAATTGACGGCGTTTTGTCATCGAGCCGATAAGACCAAAATAAGCGAAATCTGCACGACGCAAAATGCGCTCGGTGAGAGCCTGATCGAGCGCGTGGCTATGGGTCATGACGAGAAAATAACTACCTGCACCCGCCGCATCGATCTCGCACTCCGGATCAAAGGTACACACACATTGCACGTTTGATGGAATGTCTTTCGGAAACTCGTCCTCGCGACTATCGACCCACGTGATCGCGCAGGAGAGTTCTGACAACACTTTCACGACTGCGCGACCGACATGCCCGGCACCGAAAAGCACAAGGTGAAAATCATCCGTTCGCACTACAGCTGGTTCAACCCACTCGGCATCCGCAGCCACCGCCTCAAAGGCCAAATTCACCACGCCGCCGCAACATTGGCCCAGCGTTGCGCCGAGCACGAAGCGATGCAGCGCGCGCGTACCACTTGCCGCGATCATATTCTTCGCAATATCGATGGCCTTGAATTCGAGATGTCCGCCACCGATGGTGCCATGCACGTCGTTTGCGGTGACGATCATTTTGGTTCCGGTGTCGCGTGGTACTGAACCTTTAGTCTCCGCAACGGTGATGACGATTGCGGTCTCACCACGTTGATTTGCCTCTCGCAGAAATGAAATCCAGTCGCTCATTTCATTACCTCTTTTTGCCCACGCACAACCCCAACCGCACGCATGATCGCCTCACCTGTCGCGGGCGCGTTGAGCGGAGGATTTACCTTGTAATCCGCCACGCTGGCAATCGCATCGCGAATCGCAAAGAACACAGAAAATGCCAATAACAGTGGCGGCTCACCGACAGCTTTGGAGCGAAGAATAGTGTCTTCTACATTTGCATTTTTGTATAACGCAGTACGGAAATCTGCGGGGCAATCGTTCACGGCAGGAATCTTGTAAGTCGATGGCGCATGTGTCATCAATTTGCCGTCTTTGTTCCACCAAAGTTCTTCTGTCGTCAACCAGCCCGCGCCTTGGATAAAAGCGCCTTCAACCTGACCCAAGTCGATAGCGGGATTGATTGAATTTCCTGCGTCGTGAAGCAAATCCGCGCGCAGATGTTTCCATTCACCCGTGAGCGTATCGACGATCACTTCCGATACTGCGGCGCCATAAGCAAAATAAAAGAATGGCCTCCCGGTGAGGTTGCTGCGATCCCAGTGAAGATTTGGTGTGGCGTAAAAACCATCGGACCAAAGCTGCACCCTTGCTTGATACGCGCGCAAAACCAATTCAGGAAAAGTGAGTGATTTTCCGTTCACTGAAACTATGTCATTGGCGAATATCACATCGTCGTCATTACTATTACCACCAAACACCGTCGCCGCCAATTGTGCCAATCGCGTCTTAATCTGTCGCGCCGCATCCTGCGCCGCCTTACCGTTGAGGTCGCTGCCGGTGGATGCAGCGGTCGCCGATGTATTTGCGACCTTGCTCGTGTCAGTGGCCGTGCAGCGCACATGCTGCAGGCCAATACCAAGTTCAGCCGACACTACTTGCACGACTTTAGTGTTGAGTCCCTGCCCCATTTCCGTCCCGCCGTGATTCACCAGTACCGAACCATCGGTATAAATGTGTACCAGCGCACCCGCCTGATTGTAGTGAACCATATTGAACGAGATGCCAAACTTCACCGGCGTTAGTGCTAGCCCTTTTTTGAGCACCGGACTTTTCGTGTTGAAGGCATGCACCGCTTCGCGACGTTTGCGGTACTCGCTACTTGCCTCCAGTTCAGCCACAAGTTCGTGAATGACGTTGTCTTCAACCGTCATGCCGTAGTGGGTAGTGTTGCGTCCGGTTTCGCCGTAGAAATTCAGCTTGCGAACATCGAGCGGGTCTTTGTTCACCTCGCGGGCAATATTGTCGATGATGTTTTCCATCGCAATCGCGCCCTGCGGGCCCCCGAAACCCCGGAAGGCGGTGTTCGATTGTGTGTTCGTTTTCCCTGCGATGGCACGAACATCAACATCGCTCAGGTAATAAGCGTTATCAATATGGCACAAGGCACGCGCTGCCACCGGGCCAGACAGATCGGCAGAAAAGCCCGCGCGCATGACCATTTCAATTTTCACCGCACGAATCAGGCCATCATCATCAAAGCCAACGTCGTATTCGTATTCGAAGCAATGGCGCTTGCCGGTGATCATCATGTCGTCGTCGCGATCCAGACGCAGCTTCACCGGGCGATTGAGTTGTTTAGCTGCAATCGATGCGACGCATGCAAACAATGCCGACTGCGATTCCTTGCCACCGAATCCGCCCCCCATACGCCTCACTTCAACCACAACCTGATTCGATTGCAGGTTCAACGCATGTGCCACCATGTGCTGCATTTCGGTCGGGTGCTGAGTGGAACACCAGACGTGCATGCCGGCATTTTCTTTCGGCACGGCGTAAGAAATCTGCCCTTCCAGATAAAACTGCTCCTGCCCGCCAACCGTAAAGGTGCCCTTGAGCCGCCGTGGCGCTGCGATCAATGCAGCCGCAGGCTCACCGCGGACGCGATGTATCGGCGGCAGCACGTACGATTGCCGCTCTTTGGCGGCCTGTGGCGACAAGACGGCGGGTAGATCGTCGTATTCGATTTTGGCAAGGCGTGCCGCACCACGCGCAGCGAGTACCGACTCGGCAATCACCGCAAACATTGGCTGGCCAACGTATTGCACGACACCGTCAGCAAGAATCGGATCGTCGTGAATGATCGGGCCGCAGTCGTTTCTGCCGGGAATATCACACGCGGTAAGGACCGCGACAAAGCCTGGGGCTGCGTGTACTGCTGAAAAATCAATCGACTTGATGCGCGCATGCGCACGTTCGCTTAAACCAACTGCTGCGTAAAGCGTGCCGTGCAGTTCAGGAATATCATCGATGTAGACCGCCTCGCCGGATACGTGCAGATGTGCGGATTCATGTGGATGCACACTCATGCAAACACACTGACACTGATGGCAGGCAGCGGCTCGTTCGAGCGCGTTTCAAGGTAAAAACGATAGAGCAGATTTTGCGCGGTGCTAAGCCGATATTCACTGCTCGCGCGCATGTCCGACAGTGGTACGTAATCGATGGCAAGCGCTGCCATTGCCGCACGCACAGTGGCCTCGCTCCATGGTTGGCCGTTCAACACGGATTCGGTTGATGTGGCACGTTTGGGTGTCGCCGCCATTCCGCCAAATGCGACACGGGCATTCGAGATATGGTCGCTGTCGAGTTGAAACGAAAACGCAGCGCAGACCGCCGAAATATCTGAATCGAATCGCTTCGATACTTTGTAGGTTCGAAATTGCTGGGCAGATCCAGGCAGCGGAATGTCGATTGCTATCAGCACCTCGTCTGGCGCAATCGCATTTTTCAT
>JANNRY010000181.1:0-8407 GCA_031401935.1 Betaproteobacteria bacterium
GGCAAAAAATGTTTTATCTCACTCACTCATGGAGCACTTATGAAGAAAATCCTCGTCACGATCTTCGCGTTTTTTGCGTCGATCTCCATCGCGTTCGCTGCTGTGAACGTAAACAATGCAACAAAAGAAGAGCTGATGACCCTCAAAGGTATCGGCGAAGTCAAGGCACAGGCAATCATTGACCACCGCACCAAGAACGGTCCATTCAAATCGATGGCTGATGTGGACAAGGTTCCTGGTATCGGTGAAGGCACGCTGAAAATGATGGGTGCTGACGCAACAGTTTCGGGCAAGACGACGGCAGTGGTAGAAAAGAAAGCTGATGCCAAGCCAGCCGCTGCACCTGCTCCAGCATCTGCAAAAGCTGCCGCTGCACCAGCCGCCGCAGCGCCAGTAGCTGCTGCGAAAGATGCCGCTAAAGAAGCCGCGCCTGCCAAAAAAGCAGACAAAGCAATGGCAGCCGACGCGAAGAAAGCTGACATGAAAGAAGCCGCACCAGCCAAGAAAGATGCTGCTGCCGACAAGAAAGCAATGGCTGAAGAGAAGAAAGCCAAAGCTGACGCTGCCAAGAAAGAAAAGGCTGACAAAGCTGCAAAAGCCGCCGAAGAAAAGAAAGCCAAAGCTGATGCCGCCAAGCAAGCCAAAGCCGACAAAGCTGCTAAAGCCAAAGCCGATGCAAAATCTGACAAGCCAATGAAAGCCGCTGACACAAAAGCTGCCGACATGAAGAAAGATGACGCAAAGAAAGACGACAAAAAAGCTGACGCGCCAAAGAAGTAATTTGGTCAGGCTGGTCGAAAATAAAAAGCCCCGCAACTCTTGCGGGGCTTTTTTTCGTCCATTGTTATGTCATCTCTCATCGCGTCAGTTGTCCATCTCGCAGATGCAACGATTGCGTCGACCATTAAACAGCCCGATATACTTACGTGACAGTATTTAATGCGTGAAAATTATATCTGTGGCGCTGGGTCGCCATAGAGGTCTTCACGTTCGGAGCGACCTTCCAAATATGCATAGCGATTCACCAGCAGACACAGCAGCAAATGCGGCGCTAAAGCCTGCGCTATGTTTGGCTGTTGGCGTCACCGGCCACCGGCTCGGGCGTCTGCAAAGCGTTGATTTGCAGGCGCTGCGAGAGACTGTCGCTGATCTGCTCTCGCGGGTTCGCAGTGCGGTCGATAGCGCTGCTGCCGGGCACAAGTTGCACTTCGCACCCACTGCACCATCGTTACGGCTGGTTTCCGCCTTGGCCGATGGAGCCGACACCATCGCCGCTGAGGCCGCGCTTGCGTCTGGCTGGCGGCTCGATGCTTGTCTGCCGTTTGTGCGCGATGAATACGCAACTGATTTTTTAGAAGGTGAACATCGCGAGCGCTTCGGGCAACTCCTCGATAGCGCATCAGCAACGTTCACCTTGACCGGCCAACGCGCTGACGCTGATGCCGCCTACGAAGCGGTAGGGCGCGTATTGCTTGATCAGGTCGATATTCTCGTCGCGCTGTGGGACGGCGATCCAGGTCGAGGGCGCGGCGGCACCGCACGCGTCGTCGCCGAAGCCATCGTCCGCCACATCCCGGTTGTTCATATTGACGTTGACGGTGGCAGCGCACCAGTGCTGCTATGGTCGGGGTTGGCGGATTTCGAAATCGAGCAACCGACCATCGATAACGTCCCGCGTGCTGAGGCTAAGATTGCGTTGGCCCCGGTGGTGGCAACACTTTGTGTGCCGCCGGAAAACCCGATTGATGTGCGCATGCTTGAAAGGTTCTATCGAGAACGCCATCGCTCACGCACCCCCGCGCTACCGTATCCGCTGCTGCTGGCACTCACCGGCACACGAAGCTTCAGTTGGTCTGCAATTCAAGCTGCGTCGCCTGAAAGCTGTGCCGCGCCACTCGCGCGTCAACTTGCCGATGTTGTCGGTGAGGGAAGTTACGGGAAAATGCTGGTCGGCAAGCTGGTCGCCCGTTTTGGTGTTGCCGACTCGGCAGCGACTTATTTCGCGCAAGTGTTTCGCAGCGGCTTTGTCGCCAATTTTGGCTTGGCCGCGATTGCAGTGTTGTTGGCTTTGTCCGGTCCACTGGTCCCGGCCTACAAGCTGCCGCTGATCATGATCGAACTGGGCGTTATTTTTGTCATCTTCATCAATACTCGCGCTGGCACGCGCGCGGGTTGGCACGAATGCTGGATGGATGATCGTCATCTGGCCGAACAACTGCGCTCGTTGGCGATGACCAGCGCGTTGGGCAATCTCAATCTGCGTGCCACCGCGAGCGGTGATGGCGATAGGTACAGCGCGACGCTGCCCGGCTGGGTGCACTGGCTCGTCCGCGCCACCGCGCGTGAACTCGGCCTGCCGAACGCCACCGCCGATACTGCCTATCTGGCCCGTGTACAAGCTGCGGCGAACAGTCTCGTCGATGATCAACTGGCTTACCACCGCGCCAACGCTAAGCGCATGCACAAGCTCGATCACCGCTTGCATCGCTCGGGAGAGTTTTTGTTTGGCGGCACCATCGTCGCGTGTGCAGGCTGGATCATCTGCAAGTTGGCAGGTGTGCCGATGACCTTCGGCGGCACTATCGGCCTCACCGAAATCGTCACCGCGCTGACAGCCGCGATGCCAGCACTCGGCGCTGCGATTTACGGCATTGGCATGCAGGGCGATTTCGCTGGCATTGCGCAGCGTTCGGAAGCAACCGTAGCGCGATTGGAGCGTTTGAAACGCGCGTTGAAAGATGATCCACTCGAATACACGCGGCTGATTTCACGCCTGCGCCGTCTTGCCGACATCATGCTCACCGATGTTGCGCATTGGCGCACGACGTATCAGGCGAGGCCGTTGAAGTTGCCGGGATAGTCGCTCAACGCATCGCTGTATCGGTCTCGTGTGCGTTATTTTTCCAGCCCCATTTTCTTCAGTAGCTGTTTCCAGCGCGGATCAGCGTAAAGGCTTTCATAAATCCAGTTGGACTTCAGGAACGCCAGTCCCGAATCGCGCTGGACATAGGCGCGTTCGAGCCATTGAAATGCGTTGTCCGCGTCCGTCCTCGCCGCGTAGTTCATGGCAATCTGCACAGCGGCGCGATGGTGAAGATTCTCGATCAATGACGTGAGTGACTTGTCGGCCTCTTCGAGATTGCCTTGCAACGCATGCAAAATGCCGAGCGCATTCCAGCGTGCCCACTCTGCGGATTCGCTTTCCGCCATGGCGACGGCCTCGGCAGGGCGGCCCTGGCGCTCAAGGCTCAAGGCAAGTCGCCCACGCACGTTCACCGAATTGGGCGAAAACTCCAGCATCTTGCGGAACGCCGCTTCCGCGTCCGCATGCCGGCCCATGGCGACCAGCGTTTGTCCCACGTCGCGCCAATTGCGCTGATTCAAGGGATCTAGGTCAACGGAGCGCATGCCGTAAGCCAACGCCCGTTCGTTCTGGCCTTGCGCCATAAAGGTCAACGACGCACTCGCCAACGCGTCCGCGTCGTCGGGTGCCAAACGCAGCGCCTGCTGGATCGCCGCTTCAGCACCCGGCCAATCCCACTCGTACATGTTCTTGTGCCAGACCAGTGCAACATGTGCATCCACCAAATCCGGTGCCAGCGCGAGCGCTTTGAGTGCGGCCGCACGCGCCTCTTCATTAGCTTCGACCACCGGGGCCTGACCCAACGCAGCGGCGAACGTCAACCCGCGCGAGAGCCAGGTCCAGGCCATGGCGAAATCGGGGTCGATCGCCAATGCCTGCCGAGCGTAATCGACACCCTGCTGCAAATCCGCCACCCCTGCGCGGCTGATCAGGAATCGCGATTGCATCAGCAGCCGATGTGCTTCCACGTTGGAGGTGCGGCCTTTTGCCGCCTCCGCAATTTCGGCCTGAATTGCGGGTGTGTTGGCGGTGTCCTGCGCACTTCCCATTAGCGCGGTGCGCAATTCCTTCACCACCGCCTGCGCGATATCGTCCTGCACGGCGAAGATATCGTCGAGCGTGCGGTCGTAGGTCTCAGACCACAGGTGATAGCCGTCCGAGACCTTTACCAGCTCCACCGACACGCGCGCACGATTGCCGGATTTGCGCACGCTGCCTTCGAGCACTGTCGCCACATTCAGCGCGCGGCCGATCTCGGCTACCGTCGCCTGCTTGCCCTTGAATGAAAACGCCGAGGTGCGCGCGGCAACGCGAAGTCCTTTGATGCGCGCCAGTACATTGAGTAGCTCATCGGCGAGGCCATCGGAAAAATATTCATCGTCAGCGCTGGCGCTGCGGTTGGCGAAGGCGAGAACGGCGATGGAGGGCGTGTCGTCCGCTTTGGCAGATACGGGCGCGGCTTTGCCGAACGCAAGCACTGGCGAAGCTTCTGGCGGTATTATGCTCTGGGAGCCGCTCCCAGAAAGGACTTTGCCGATGCGTTGCGCAAACGCTGTGATCGCGGCATCGCTGTTCAACCTTGACCACTGCCGCTCGCGAAATTTATCCGGCACGCGCGCCCCGTGCTCCGTCGTGTCGTCGATCACTACCGGCAGGAAAAACGTCTTGTCCTCCGCCATCAAATGCGAACGATCCACCGCCAGCTTCCACTCCAATCGGAAATAACCTTCACTGCGGGCATTGGTTGAGGCCGAAATCATCGGCACGAACAGCGCACATTCCTTGATCTGCTTGCGGATCGAGGCATCCCACGCATCGCCACCGCGCAATTCGGATTGATCGAACCAGACTTCGAATCCCGCAGCACGCAGCGATTCACAGATGCGCCGCGCCGTATCGGCATCGTCGGATGAATAAGAAAGGAAGATGGCTTGCGTCATTTACGACTTGGGACGCAGCATCACGTTGGGCAAACCGTCGAAGTGGGCGTCGCAGGTTAACAGCGGCACGCCTCGCGCTAGCGCGGTGGCATAGACAATTGCATCTGCCGTCGCAAGCTTGTGCTGCCGGTGCAACTCGGCTGCCAGCAACGCAAGCCGGGTATCCAGCGGCACCACAACGCATTTTTGCGTATAGGCGATTACGCGATCTGCTTCGTCTTCATTGACTTCGCGCGTCAGCCATTTCGCGAGTTCAAGCTGAACCATGGTCGGCACGATGCAGTTGGCTTTGTCCGGCATTTCTTTGCCCAGCCGCTTGCCGAGTTCACTACCGGTAAGCCACTCTATCCAGACCGACGTATCGACAACACACGCCGCAACGGCCATCAAACGCGATCCTTGCGGTCGCGGTAGCCGGTGGTGCGAGCGCCTTTGGCGAGGCCCGCGAGTTCCCGCATCTCCGGCACCGGCATCACCAGAACGCCTTTGCCTTTGGGGATAAACACAAACTCCTGGCCCGACTGCCACTGCTGTGCATCGCGCACCGCCTTCGGGATTGAGATCTGAAATTTGCTTGAAAGGGTTGCGGTGGCGTTCATTGGCTTACCATTTTTTGATCGATACCAGAAAAGTAAGATTATAGACGATGCCGCATGCTGTCAACGGTCGCTGTGCGGGATGGCGGACAACACTTCGAACAAAAACACCCGTCATTTACGTAAACCCCGCACGCTTGAGCAATTGAACATAGCGCGGGTCGCCGTGCAGTGGTTTGAGTCCGGGATCCTGGTTGAGCCAGTTGGTGAATTGATCATGATGATCAACAATGGTGTTGAGCGTCTCAAAGGCATCATCGATCCGGCCAAGCTCGACTTCAGCGCGCGCGATTTGCAGGCGCGATACCCCGAAATGTGGGGCAGCGATGACGGCGGCCAAGTAGCCAGCCCACCCGTTGGCGGCGAAGTGCTGGCGAAAATAGGCTGCGGCTTCATGCTCCCCGCGTAGCGTGCGCGAGTGTGCAAAGGCCTCAACAGCACCGGGGAAATCCCCCAGTTCGGTCAGCGCCCGGCTCAGGTGCGTGTGTGCGATCCAGGAGGCTTCATCAATGGCAAGCGCGTCGCGGATGCGGTCTAGCGACACCTGTGGCTGACCCATCCAAAGCGCCGACGTCGAGTGAGTGATGCGTAGCTGAATCGATAGTGGATCCTGCTTCACGGCACGTGAAAGTACAGCCTCGGATTCGGTAAACTGGCCGGCCTCCATCAATCGATGGCCGAGCGTGCGGAGCACTTCCGCGTCGTCCGGTGCCAGTTGTTGCGCCATTACCGCCTCACGCATGCCTGTCACCCGATCTTGATCGCGAACACAGGCGATCCACGACAGTGTGGTGTGTGGTAGCGCTTGCGTGGGGTCAAGGCGCAAGGCGTGCTCGGCGGCCGTGCGTGCTTTTGCCAGTTGCGCCAACACCGCTGTGCCGTCTGGCGTCTCGGTGCTGCTATAGAAGGCCGAATACTGCCATGCCAGCGCAATCGTGGCGTGTGCATTGGCGTGTTCCGGATCGATGGCGATTGCTTGCTCGCACAGCTCGATTCCGCGTCGGAGGTCGTCAGGCCGCCGCTTGTTCATGTAGAAGCGTGCTTGCATGATGAGGCGCTGCGCTTCCGGGGCATCACTTCGGGCACGACTTGCATGTGCGATTTCTTTGGCGACTTCGTTCGCGACCTCGGTGGCGGATGAGGGTGTTTCGCCCAGTAATGTGGCACGCAATTGCCGTACCACCGCCTGCGCAATATCATCCTGAACCGCAAAGATATCGTCGAGCGTGCGGTCGTAGGTTTCGCTCCACAGATGCGCACTATCGGCCACCTTCACCAACTGCACCGAGATGCGCACCCGGTTGCCGCTCTTCCTCACACTGCCTTCGAGCAACGTCGCCACATTCAGCTTCGCGCCGATGGTGGCGATGTCATCAGACTTGCCCTTGAAGGCAAATGAGGATGTGCGCGCAATGACGCGTAGCCCTTTTATTTTGGCAAGCACGTTCAAGAGTTCATCGGCCAAACCATCGGAGAAGTATTCGTCGTCCGCGCTTGCGCTGCGGTTGGCGAAGGCGAGGACCGCGATTGATGGTGTTTCGTTTTGCGCCGATGGGCTTGTCGAGAGAGAAGACACAAGCACTGGCGAGGCTTCCAGGACATTTCTGCCCGGAGAAGCGCTTCCAGCAAGGAGTTTACTAATTCGCTCGGCGAACATCGTCGTTGCTGCGCCGTCATTCAACCGTGACCACTGCCGCTCACGAAACTTGTCCGGCACCAGCGCCGCAGGTTCAGCCACGTCGCCCAATATCACCGGAAAAAAGAACGCCTTGTTGTCTGCCATCAGGTGCGAGCGATCCACGGCGAGTTTCCATTCGAGACGGAAATAGCCTTCTTCACGCGCCTGCGTGTTGGGCGTGATGATCGGCACAAACAGGGCGCATTCCTTGATCTGCTTTCGGATCGATGCATCCCATGCATCACCACCACGCAGTTCGGATTGATCAAACCAGACTTCTAGCCCAGCGGCGCGAAGCGCCTCGCAGATGCGGCGTGCGGCATCGGCATCTTGCGAGGCGTAGGAGAGGAAAATGGCGGCAGAGGGCATGGAAAGCTAAGGTAGGTACTCAAGTGGCGCGAAGTTTTAGGCGTCCTCGTGCCGGCGTTTTCAGAACTGCTTTGGGCGTGTCGCTGAGAAGCAAGCCTTTCAATCCAGCCTTTCTCGGTGTTTGGACCGCACTCAGCAGAAACTCCACCTTTACCGCATCGTACGGAAACTCGATCCCTTCGCCCTCGATGCGCCTCAACAGCCCGGCATTGATGAGAGCCGTGACATCGGCATGGACCGCCTTCACGTCGCGATCAACGCGTCGCGCTGCCTCGCGAATCGGCACCGGCCCCGCGCCGCACAGGGCCTTCAACAATTCCCAGCGCTTGGCAGTCAGCACCTTCCAAAGTAATTCCGGCGAGGCAAAGCCAATGCTGTTGCGCCGGGCCGTACCACTTTTCCAGGAGGCGGAAAAATCTCCATAAGCCGCTTCGGGTTCACGAACTTCAAGAATCACGGTTTTCATTCTGAACCCTCCGGATATCGCGCTGAAAATCGGCGAGCAGTTTGTCGACATCGACAAACGAATAAGTCGATTCGCGATTGCCAACATGACGATGGTCGCCTTTGCCGGCTTCATTGTCGTAGCGAATCATGCATTCGCCCCCGACCACATAAGCCAGGTGGTACTTGTAGCGGTGCGTGGAACCTGACAATGGCGTCGGCAACAGCCACAAAACCGACTCGGCAAACTCGCCCTCGGAATAGACGATGCGTGAATCGACGAGGGCTTTGGCTTTCATGTTGGAGAAGATACCAACAGGCGTTTGTGTTGTCAATTACTCCAACACACTACAACATCATGAAATCAAGCATTGGCGCGCATTTCAAGCCAAAAATGCCTGGAAAGGCGTGCCGGTGTTGTGGTTTTGCCTCGTATGACTGATCCCATCAAGCCCATCATGGTGACCGATGTTGGGCAAACGATGAATCCGTTTACCCAACCTACGCTACTACCTAC
>JANNRY010000182.1:0-21185 GCA_031401935.1 Betaproteobacteria bacterium
GTTTTTCGCAACCCAACATCACATTTTCAACATTGCAGAAAGTCCCATCATGATCGAACGCACCCTTTTTAACGCCGACCACGAATCGTTCCGCGACAGTTTCCGCCGTTTCCTGAACGAGGAAGTCGCGCCTTTCCATGCCGATTGGGAAGAGCAGGGCTACGTGGATCGCAAAGTCTGGAACAAGGCGGGGGAAAATGGGTTTCTGTGCACATCGATGCCGGAAGAATACGGCGGCGTGGGCGCGGATAAACTTTTTTCAGTGATCGAGATGGAGGAATTGGGACGCTCAGGTTTTAGTGGCATCGGTTACAGCCTGCACTCCGAAATCGTCGCGCCGTATCTGCTGCACTACGGTACTGAAGAGCAAAAAAAGAAATATTTACCCAAGCTTGCCAGCGGCGAAATGATCAGCGCGATTGCGATGAGCGAACCCGCAGCGGGTTCGGATTTGCAAGGCGTAAAAACACGCGCCTTGCGCGTAAAAAGCGGTGATGGCGACCACTATGTGTTGAATGGCTCAAAAACATTTATCACCAACGGCTGGCATGCTGATCTTGTGATCGTCGTGGCAAAGACAAATCCGGCGGCGGGCGGCAAGGGCACCAGCCTGATGTTGGTCGAACGCGGCATGCCCGGTTTCGAGACCGGCAAACGTTTGAAGAAAATAGGTTTGAAAGCGCAGGACACGGCCGAGCTTTTCTTTAACGATGTGAAGGTACCGATGGAAAATTTGCTCGGCGGTGAAGCATTCGAGAATCGCGGTTTTATTTGTCTGATGGAGCAATTGCCCTGGGAGCGGCTGCAAATCGCCATCACCGCCATCTCAAGCGCTCAGGCTGCTATCGAGTGGACAACTGCATACGTGAAAGAGCGCAAGGTTTTTGGGCAACCAGTCGGCAACTACCAAAATACCCGCTACAAACTTGCCGAGATGCAAACTGAAGTGCAAGTGGCGCAGGTGTTTCTGGATAAGTGCACCGAGCTGTTGATGGTCGACAAACTCGATACCGCGACGGCATCGATGGCCAAATACTGGACCACCGATCTGCAATGCAAGGTGATGGACGAATGTGTGCAACTGCACGGCGGCTATGGCTACATGTGGGAGTATCCGATTGCGCGTGCCTATGCGGATGCACGCGTGCAGCGCATTTACGGCGGCACCAACGAGATCATGAAAGAAGTAATCAGCCGCTCGATGGGATTGTCGGGGCGGTAATCCGCGACTGCTGACAGCTAATCGCTGCAAAAATTAACTGTCATTTCGAACCCTGCCTCATCGGGTGAGAAATCTGCTTTATTGCTCTCGCCAGAAAAGCAGATTTCTCTCTTCGTTCGAAATGGCAAAACATTATTTTCACACTGAAATCTTTTGAAAGAAATTATGACCACCACGCTTAAACGTGTCGCCGTTCTGGGATTGGGCAAAGTAGGCAGCCTCGTCGGCACCTTGCTGGCGCGTTCGGGATTCACGATCACCGGCATTGACGCCAATCCGCCCGCCAAATTGCCGTTCGATGTGCGGGTGCAGGACGTTGCCGATTTTGACAAATTGAAAACCGCATTGACGGGCCATGACGCTGTGATTTCCTGCCTGCCATTTCACCTGAATGTCGGCATCGCGCGCATCGCGCACGAAGCCGGAATGCATTATTTTGATTTGACTGAAGACGTTGCCACCACCCGCGCAATTATGGACATGTCATTCACAGCCAAGGGCGTGATGGCACCGCAGTGTGGACTGGCACCGGGATTCATCGGTATCGTCGGCGCTGATCTCGCCAAGCGCTTTGATTCGTTGCGCTCAATCGAGCTGCGCGTGGGCGCACTGCCGCAACATCCGCGCGGCAAGCTGGGCTATGCGCTCAATTGGTCGCCAGAAGGCGTGATCAACGAGTACATCAACGATTGCGAAGTTATTCGCAATGGCCACATCCAGATGGTGCCCGCGTTGGAAGGGCTGGAAATGATTCTTGTCCATGGTCTGGAACTGGAATCGTTCACGACATCGGGAGGACTAGGCACGATGTGCGAGACCTATCTTGGCCGCGTGCAGGAGCTTAATTACAAAACAATGCGCTACCCGGGCCACTGCGAACTGATGCGATTTTTGTTGAATGAACTTTACCTGCGTGATCAACGCGATCTGGCCAATAAGCTACTGCGAAATGCCCTGCCTGCTGTAGCGGAAGATGTGGTGTTCGTTCACGCAGCTGTTGAAGGCCAGAAAGATGGACGCCTTTCGCGAGAAGAATTTGTTCGCGCTTATCCTGCGATGCAGCTTGAAGGCGAGAGCTGGCGCGCCATTTCCTGGACGACCGCCGCGAGCCTGTGCGCAGTGGTGGAGATGGTGGCCAATGGCGTGTTGCCGCAGCAAGGATTTATTAAACAGGAAGAAATTCCTTTCGATAAATTCCTCGCCACCAAAAACGGCGCAATTTATCGCAACGCCGAAAAAGTCGCAGGCGGCGCGACGTTCGCCGCGTAAGCCGATTGCAATCAGGGAGTCAGCCATGCCATTTACCTATAACGTTGTTTCCGGCGCCTCTGCGGATCGGCTGGAAAAATTGATTGCCGAGCGCCTTGAGCCGGGTGCTGACAAGGTCGCCATTGATCGGCGCATCTGGCGGCTGTTTGGCGAAAAATGGGCGGTGCTTTATACCGACCTGTCCGGATTTTCGCGGCACGTCGCTGAGTTCGGCATCGTCCATTTTTTGCAGACGATTTATGAATCGCATCGCCTGCTGGTGCCGCTGATCGAAAAAGACAACGGCATTCTGCTCAAAACCGAAGGCGATAGCCTGATCGTCATGTTCCGCCATGTGAACGATGCCCTGCGCTGCGCACTGGCGATGCAAAAATGCACCAGTGAATACAACGAAACGCGCATCGATGCAGAAAAAGTATTGCTGTGCGTAGGCATCGGCTACGGTGAAATGCTACGGATCGGCGACGCTGATATTTTTGGCGCGGAAGTAAATGCCGCATGCAAACTCGGCGAAGACGTGGCCAAAGCCAACGAAATCCTTCTCACGGGCGCGGCGTCCCGGGAAGCGAGACTGCCGCCGGATACCAGTTTGCAACAGATGGCATCTGCACCGGCGGGAGCGGATTCTGCGTTTAAGTTGATTTATACGTAAAACTGCGTCGCACCTAGCTTGTTCTGTCTGTGCCAACCCTCACCGACAACATCCGATAGGCATGAAACATCCGCTGCGCCATCGTGAACACGATCACGCCGATGAAAACCCATGTCCACATTGCCAGCCGCGCGCTGTCCAGCGCCATTAGCGACAGGCAGATGAAGGCCTCCGTACGCTCGCCCAAGCCCGGCGCGTAATGGAATGACTTGATGGATTGATTCGCGACGGCGGCGCCAATCGAGAGAAATAATGACATCGCGATGGCGATGATGCCAGCCAGAATCACGAGTTCAAATCGTGCCTCAGGAAAATTGCAGGCGAGGGCCACAATCATCGCGACTTCAACCATGCGGTCAAACGTGATGTCGAGTATTGCGCCCATCGGGCTAGGCGTAGTCATGCGCGCGAGCGTGCCATCAGCCGCGTCGATCAGTCCGGATAGCCAGAGCGCCACAACACCGGCAACAACATATTGTTGCAATACCAGCGCGGCCGCCGCGAGACCAACCAGCATGCCAATACACGTGAGCGCGTTGGCGCTGATGCCGACCTGCAGACAGACGCGGGCAACCTGATCGAGAACTGGCTGGAGATATTTTCGTGCGTTGGTATCGAGCATCTTGTTTTTTGCGTGGCGGGCGTTTGCTACGAATCGCGCAGGCGATAAACCTGCTGAAACCTGTCGTTGCCAATGATGCCGTAGTCGCCCGGCCCGTACTGGAGCAACCAATCGTGCGCCAATCCGTGCAACACATCACCACCTTTGCAGCGGGCAATCGTGAATGGCAGCGGCATCTGTTTGGCCAGCACGGGAATTGGTTTCGATCTGTAGCGGCCGTCGTCGCCTGCTTTTAACGGCGCAAGCGGTTGGTACTTGGCTTCAAAACGATTTCGCGAGACGCTCCATTTATCTCCGTTCTCTGTGGAAATTAATGCGTCGCCGCGATGAAATTGATTGGGGCCTTCACGGCTGATCAATTGCCCATCGGCGGTCGCGAAGGTCACGTTGACCAATTCGTCTTTCACGTATTGATCAGCAGTTTTATCGGTGGCTAGATCTACGTTGTCGAGAGGTACATTCACTAGCATTGACGGCGCTCTCCGAGCACTTTCGTGCCACGAGCCGCGCCAGTGCTGGTGTTTGGCAAAATATTGTGAACGCTCTTTGGCTTACTGATCGCCAGCACGAATCGCCATCATTTGTGCGCTATCGAAATCGGGCTGTCGACGTAAATCCAGTGTGAACGGGTGCGCGGGATTTCGGCCTTCCTGCTTGAAATCCATTGGGCCAGGCGTATGGCCGATTTTTTGAAAGCGCGCGACACGTCTCGCTTCGGCTGAGAACGCGTTCACCGGAAAATCGTCGTAACTCCGACCGCCGGGATGGGTGACGTGATACGTGCAACCGCCAACCGAGCGGCGTGCCCAGGTATCGACAATATCGAATACCAGCGGCGCATGAACGCCGATGGTTGGGTGCAGCGCCGATGGCGGTGCCCACGCACGATAGCGGACACCGGCCACGAACTCGCCAGGCGTGCAGGTTGGCGTCATCGGCACCACGCGCCCGTTACAGGTAATCGCGTGGCGTTGTTGCGTCATGCCGGTCACACGGACCTGCATGCGTTCAAGCGACGAATCGACGTAACGCGCTGTACTGCTGCCAGCCATCTCTTCGCCAAGCACATGCCAGGGTTCAATGGCTTGTCGCAACTCCAACTCCACACCTTGATACGCAACCGTTCCATAGCGGGGGAAGCGAAACTCCAGAAACGGCGCGAACCAGTCAAATTGCACGGGATACCCGGCAGCGGCCAAATCATCGACCACGCTTTTCATATCCTGCGCCACAAAGTAGGGCAGCATGAAGCGGTCGTGCAATTCGGTGCCCCAGCGAATCAAATTTCCCCGGTAGGGCGTCGTCCAGAATCGGGCGATCAGTGCGCGCAGTAGCAACGTTTGCGTGAGGCTCATTTGCGGGTGCGGCGGCATTTCAAAAGCACGAAATTCGAGCAGTCCAAGTCGCCCGGTCGGACCGTCAGGCGAGTAGAGCTTGTCAATGGAAAACTCAGAGCGATGGGTGTTGCCAGTGAGATCGACGAGAAAGTGGCGTAGTAGACGATCGACCAACCACGGTTTGGCCGGCTCGCGGCTTTTGCCTGCTGCGACTTCGGCATCCATTTGTTCGAACGCGATTTCAAGTTCGTAGAGCGAATCGTGACGCGCTTCATCGACGCGCGGGCTTTGAGAAGTGGGTCCGATGAAGGTGCCTGAAAATAAATACGACAGCGCGGGATGGTTCTGCCAGTAGGTAATCAAGCTGCGCAATAGGTCTGGCCGTCGAAGCATCGGGCTGTCGGCAGGTGTCAATCCACCGACCGTGACGTGGTTGCCACCGCCGGTCCCGGTATGCCGACCATCAAGCATGAATTTTTCGGTGCCCAGCCTCGAGAGGCGGGCTTCTTCATAAAGTGTTGTGGTGTTTACGACAAGTTCAGCCCATGAAGACGATGGGTGAATATTGACTTCAATGACACCCGGGTCTGGAGTTATGGCGAACTTCTTGATGCGCTTGTCAGATGGGGGTGTGTAGCCCTCAATCCGTACCGGCATGCCGAGTATTGTCGCCGTTGCTTCGATGGCTGCGACAAGCGCCAGATAGTCCTCCAGCAGCGCCAGCGGCGGCATAAAGGTATGCAGCATGCCTTCGCGGACTTCCACACAAAGGGCGGTGCGTACGATCTCTTTAGCCGATTTGCCTTTCTGTAGCAACACCGCCGCAGGCTTTGCAGGCGCTTTCTGGACATGTTGTATCGATGGCGCAGTCGACAGCGCATCTTGATCCGCAAATGGATCGACCGGGATGATCGCCTCAACGTCCTCTGGCGCGATTGCCGGAAGCGAACTTAACGGCAACCGGAAGCCAATTGGCGAATCGCCTTCAACGACAAACAGATGTTTTGCTTTCAATGGCCAAGCGCTCGACGCCCACTCGGTTGCAGATGCAGGCTCCTTGCGATCGATTGCTTTCAACGGCAGGACGTAGCCGATGGGCTCGCCGATATCGCCAGTCAATTGATCGACAAGCTTCTTGCGGACGGCGGCGTTTTTTAGATCGGGGCTAAGCGGATCGATATTGGCTGGCAATTCGGCTTCATCGCGGATCGTTCGCAGAACGCTCTCAAACGCAGGTGTCGCGAAATCACTATGCAATCCGAGTTGATTGGCCAACTCTTGCACAAACGCCTTGGCGTCGTTTTTCTTGAGCGGATTTTTTCCAGCATCGAACGCGATCAAAGCATCGTTTGCCCACAAAGGGTGACCGTCCGGCCGCCAGTAGCACGATAGTGCCCAGCGCGGTAGCGGTTCGCCCGGATACCACTTTCCCTGGCCAAAATGCATCAATGCGCCCGACGTAAATTTTGGCTTGAGCTTGCGCAATAACGCAATCGATAGTTCGAGTTTCTTCGGCGATAGCGCCGTCACATTCCACTCGGGGCCTTCCATATCATCGATAGAAACGAACGTCGGTTCGCCACCCATGGTGAGTCGGACATCGCCTTTATCGAGTTCGGCATCAATAGCGGTGCCGAGATTATTGATCAGTGTCCATTGCACGTCATTGTATGGTTTGGTGACACGCGGGTCCTCAGAAATACGCGTGACCGACATTTCGAATTCGAGTGTGGATTCGCAAACATCCGTGAATCCCGATACTGGTGCGGCTGATGTCGGAATGGCGGCACAAGCGAGCGGAATGTGGCCTTCGCCAGCCAATAATCCAGAAGTGGGATCGAGCCCCACCCAACCTGCACCGGGGAGGTAGGCTTCGGCCCATGCGTGAAGGTCGGTGAAATCTCTATCCGTGCCGCTGGGGCCATCAAGACCCTTTTGATCGGCGACGAGCTGGATCAGATAACCCGACGCGAAGCGCGCGGCGATGCCGAAGTGGCGAAGAATCTGCACCAGCAGCCAACCGCTATCCCGACACGAGCCCATGCCGCTATCGAGCGTCTTTTCCGGCGTCTGTACGCCGGGTTCCATACGGATCAGATATTTAATGTCGTGCTGAAGCCGGGTGTTCAGCGCGATGATGAAGTCGATGGTGATAATCGGCTTGTTCAGGATTGTTTTGCGCGCGTTTTCAATCCATGCCTGCAGTAGTGGCCCCGGAGGATCCAAATCCAGATATGCGGCGAGCTCGCGCTTGTTTTCCGGCGTATACGAAAACGGGAACTGCTCCGCGTATTGCTCGATAAAAAAGTCGAACGGATTGATTACCGTCATTTCCGCGACGAGATCGACTGTGATGGAAAGCTCACGGGCTTTTTCCGGGAAGACCAAACGGGCAAGCCAATTGCCATAAGGGTCCTGCTGCCAGTTGAGAAAATGCTTCTCCGGCTTTACGGTGAGCGAATAGCTTTCAATCGGCGTCCGGCAGTGTGCTGCGGGGCGCAAGCGAACTTCATGCGGTGAAAGATTGATCGCGCGATCAAACTTGTAGTGGGTTTTGTGATGCAGTGCGACTCTGATTGTCATTTTTTAAGCTCGTGATGCGCGAGGGGTGGCTGGTGATGGGTGACGAACAAGACACGTATGGTTTTCAAGTCACGCTTCATCTGTCACCACATAAATCATTCCATCCAATCCGGGTCCGGTAACTCACCAAAGACGCGCCGCAATCCGCCACCCCAGCGCTGTCGCAGCATCGAGAAATATGGGTCACCTTCGCGTATGCGTTGCTGTACGCCGACCCGCAGCGAATCCCGCGGATACCACAACATATCGATGGGTAAGCCCACGGAGATATTTGATTTGATCGTTGAATCGAAAGAGATCAGCACGCATTTGGCCGCTTCTTTTTGCGGCGTACCGGGGGTCAGCACGCGATCAAGAATGGGTTTGCCGTACTTTGCTTCGCCTAATTGGAAATAGGGGGTTTCATCAGACGCTTCGATGAAATTACCTTGCGAATAGATGTGAAACAACCGCTCATCCTCGCCCGCGATTTGTCCGCCGACGATAATATTTGCCGATGCTTCTATACCGCTTTGCATCAGCATCTTTCCATCGCGCTGTTGCATTTCGCGTAGCGCATCGCCAGCGAGGGCCGCAACATCAAACATAGAACTGACCGACCAAATTGTGTCCTCGCCTTGAGGCGCTTTTTGGTGGCGGTCGAGAATATTGATCACGCCTTGGGTAATTGCCAAATTGCCGCTGGAAAGCAGCACGATCACGCGGTCACCGGGCTTTTCGTAAACGCGCATTTTGCAGAAAGTCGCGATATGGTCCACACCCGCGTTGGTTCGCGAGTCTGATGCGAATATCATCCCTGAGTCCAAACGCAGGGCTACGCAATAAGTCATTTCAACATCTCCAAGCGCAAATTATTATTCTGTTGTTGCGGCAACTTCAGGCGCGAAAAAAGAGTCGTTGATCTCTTCGCCAAGCCGATCTGTTGATTCCAGAAACTCGGTCAGGTATTCGTGCAATCCGGTATGGAATATGTTGCTGATGCGGCCAAATTGCATCGCCGCGTAGATCTCACCTGCTTGTCGCGTTGCTTCTGCCGATGATCGGTTTTGTACGGTGCAAAGTATCTTGTAAACGTCATGCATGCAGAAATGGAGCGAACGGGGAATATCCACGCGCAGTATCAATAGCTCTGCGATGCGCACCGGCGTAACCGAGTCGCGATAAACCTTGCGATAGGATTCATAGGCCGAAACCGACCGCAGTACCGCTGACCACTGGTAATAGTCGACCGCACCACCGACATCATCCACGCTGGGCAACAACACGTGGTATTTCACATCAAGCATCCGCGCGGTGTTGTCGGCGCGCTCCATGTATGTGCCGAGACGGTGGAACTGGAAAGCCTCGTCGCGACGCATGGTACCGAAGGTGACGCCACGGAACAGGTGTGAGCGTTCTTTTACCCATTCAAAAAATGTCGATATGCCGCGCGCATACAAGCGGTCCTCGTCCATATTTTGCATTTCAAGCCAGGTGGAATTGAGCACTTCCCACATTTCACTGGTGATCGATCCACGCACGGCGCGCGCATTTTCGCGGGCCTGCTTGGCGCAGTTATAGATGGATGACGGATTTTCCGCGTCGAGCGCCATGAAATGCAGGACTTCCTTGGCGCAAACTATCGAATGGCGGCCGCTGAACGGAAACAACGAACCTGTGATGTTGAGCGGCGCAAACCATTCTTGATCTTGCAAATCAGGATCTTTGGTCAACAGCGACATGCGGTACGCCACATCGAGAATGCGGGCGGTATTCTCGGCGCGTTCAACGTTGCGCGACATCCAGTAAAGCATCGACGCTGTTCGGCTTAGCATGAGTGGAATGTAATGGTCAAATTGGAAGTGAAAGGCGTGCGTGGGCGAGGCAGTTGCACGAAGCGAGCCGCGCGGAATAGCCTGCGCATATTCGCAAGGCGAGCGACACGGCAACTGGCCGACCAAGCGCGAAAGGCACTTTCGATTTGGCCATTGCAGTTCACTTAGTCGACCACCCAGGTATCTTTGACGCCACCGCCTTGCGACGAATTGACGACGAGCGAGCTCTCGCGGAGTGCCACACGCGTCAGGCCACCGGGTACAAAATTGACTGATTTTCCCGACAAAATATAGGGACGCAAATCAATATGTCGTGGGACCAGCCCTTTGCCGATGAACGTTGGGCACGTTGAGAGTGACAACGTCGGCTGTGCAATAAAACGCTCCGGCGCATCGAGCACACGGCGTTTGTAGCGCTCGCGCTCTTCCTTGGTCGACATCGGGCCAACCAACATGCCGTAGCCACCCGACCCCTGCGTCTCCTTGATCACGAGATCAGCCATGTTGGCGATCACATAGTCAAGATCAGTTTTGTTGGTGAGAATGTAGGTGTGGACGTTTTTCAGAATTGGTTCTTCGCCGAGATAAAAGCGAATCATTTCTGGCACATAGGGGTAGAGCGACTTATCGTCCGCAACACCTGTACCAACTGCATTCGCCAGTGTGACTCTGCCCGCGCGATACGCTTTCATCAGGCCTGGTACGCCAAGCATGGAGTCGGGCCGGAAGGCGAGCGGATCAATGAAATCATCATCAATCCTGCGGTAAATCACATCGACCTTTTGTGGGCCTTGCGTAGTTCGCATAAACACGGTGTCGTCTTGCACGAACATGTCGACGCCCTCAACCAGCTCTATGCCCATTTGTTGTGCTAGGAACGCATGTTCAAAGTAGGCTGAGTTGAAGTTACCCGGCGTCATCAACACTATGGTCGGGCTGTCGACGCCGACCGGGGCTGCATTGCGTAACGTCTCCAGCAACATGTCGGGATAGTGATCGACCGGGCGAATGTTTTGTGATGCGAACAGTTCCGGGAAAAGCCGCATCATCATTTTGCGATTTTCGAGCAGATAGGACACGCCGGAAGGGGTGCGCAGATTGTCTTCCAGTACGTAATATTCGCCGTCCGCGTCCTTCACCAAATCAATGCCAGCAACGTGTGCATATATGCCGCCGGGCACGTTAACGTGCATCATTTCGGGGCGAAATTGACTGTTTTCGAGCACTTTGTCGGCTGGGACTTTGCCTGCCTTCAGGATTTTCTGCTCGTGATAAACGTCATGCAGGAAGGCGTTGAGGGCCGTAATGCGCTGGGTCAGGCCGCTTGCCACTTCTTCCCATTTCTTGCCGGGGATGACATGCGGCACGATGTCAAACGGAATCAGGCGTTCGGTGCCGGTAGTCTCCCCGTAAACGGCAAAGGTGATGCCGACACGATGGAACATTAAATCGGCAGCCTCGCGGTTCTGGGCAATTTTTTCAGGTGGCGTGTTTTCGAGCCACTTCGCAAATCCTGCGTACTGCGGACGAACGCTGCCGTCAGCGGCATACATTTCGTTATAAAAGGGTTTGAGCGCCATAAGTTGATTTTAATGGGGTGGTGAAAACTTAACAATGCATGGCAAATCGACAGAGCGCAGTCAGTTACAACACTACAACGACAAAGCAACCACCATGCCCAAATATACCTTTTTTCCCAGCGCAACACGGTGGCGCGAGTTTGCTTCGCATAAAATGTGAATCATGCTGATCGAAAACTCTCACGACGCTGATTCGGTTGCGGGCATTCGGCGATTGCTCGGCAGCCGGAACATTTCCGTTCGCGCGATGGATTTCGTCGCAGCCGCAGCGCTGACCAGCGAAGATGGCGCGCGGCAGCGATTGCTGGCGTCCGCATTGGCCGTCGCTGAAGTGCTGCTCAATATTGACGCGGACGATGAAACCATCGCAGCGGCACTGATGGTGGCCAGCATGCCGCGCAGCGCGATTGATTCCGTACTGATTGGGGACGCGTTTGGGCCGGAAGTCTGGGCGCTCGTCAGCGGCGTACAGCGGGCAGGGCGCATCGACAGCATCAGTGCACAGCCGGGCAACGCTGCAAACAATCCGAATCTGGAAACCTTACGCAAGATGCTGTTGGCGCTGGCTGACGATGTGCGTGTGGTCTTGATCAAACTTGCAGAGCGCGTCGTGTTCATGCGCTCGATCACCAAGGCAGATGACGCCACGCGCCGCACAGCGGGACAGCAAACCAATGATCTGTTTGCGCCGCTCGCCAACCGTTTGGGCGTATTCCAAATCAAGTGGGAGCTGGAAGACTTCAGCTTCCGGTTTCTCGATCCCGAGCTTTACAAGCAGATCGCGGCACAGCTCGATGGCAAACGCGGCGAGCGCGAAGCCTATATTGGTCGCGTTCTCGCTGTCTTGCAGACTGAATTGGACAAGCTTGGTATTGTGGCCGAACTGGCTGGCAGGCCAAAACACATATTTTCGATTCATCGCAAAATGCAATCGAAAAATATCGCGTTCGAAAAACTTTACGACATACGCGCCATTCGGGTGTTGGTCGATAACGTAGCCAATTGTTACGCTGTGCTTGGCCTCGCTCACGATCTTTGGCAGCCGATACAAGGTGAGTTCGACGATTACATCGCCCAGCCTAAATCGAATAATTATCAGTCGTTGCACACCGCGGTCGTTGGCCCCGAGGGCAAGACGCTGGAGGTGCAGATTCGCACACGCGAAATGCACGCGGCCTCCGAACACGGTGTCGCGGCCCACTGGCGCTATAAAGAAGGCGCTAGCCACAAAAGTGCGGGCGACAAAAAATTTGAATCGAAGATTGCCTGGCTCAGGCAGGTGCTCGAATGGAAACGCGAACTGGTTGATCAGGGCAGTTTTTCGGATCAGGTGAAGCAGGGGCTGTTCAACGACACGATCTACGTGTTTACGCCGCAAGGCAAGGTCGTGGATCTCCCAAGCGGGTCGACCCCGGTCGACTTTGCGTACCACGTCCACACCGATCTCGGTCATCGCTGCCGGGGCGCAAAACTTGACGGCCAGATCGTGCCGCTCAATACCAAACTGCAGAACGCGCAGCGGGTCGAAATTCTCGCCGCAAAACTGGGCGGCCCCTCACGCGACTGGATTAATCCGCAACTCGGATTCTTGTCGAGTCATCGCGCACTGGCCAAAGTACGCGCGTGGTTTCGACAAGAGTATTTTGAAGTCGATGTTGCGCATGGCCGTCAGACGATGGAACGTGAGCTCGCCCGCGCGGGTGCTACTGCGATCGCGTTGGAAAAAATCACTACCGCGTTGGGGCACAAAGAGCTCGATGAGTGTCTGGCCGCAATTGGCAGGAATGAAATCACGGCGCACCAAATAGAAGTCGCGATACGCGAACTGCGCGACGCAGCATCAAAAAGTCCAACGACAACCGAGGCAGAAGCCGCGCCAACGCTTGGGGTCGGTGCATCTGCGGCAACATCGAAATCCTCCAGTGGCGTGCTGGTGCTGGGCGTGAATAATATTGCGACGATGGTCGCTAAATGCTGCAAGCCAGTGCCGCCGGACCCAATCATCGGCTTCGTCACAAAAGCGCGCGGCGTGACGGTGCATCGATTGGATTGCGTAAACATCACCTCACTTAGCTCGGAACAACGTGAACGCCTGATGCCCGCAGACTGGGGCAACACAGGCGATCAGCCTTTCCTTGCGGATTTTGAATTAGAGGCGGAAGACCGGCAAGGCCTGTTGCGGGATGTCTCGGAAGCGCTTTCGCATGAGCGTGTGAATGTTGTCGGCGTCAATACACAATCGCGCGGCAATCGGGCATCAATGCGGTTCACGGTCGAAGTGCGATTGGCCGAGCACTTGCAACGCGTACTGCGTGCGGTGAGCGATGTACCGGGGGTGGAAACGGTTAGACGCAGATAAAAATATTAAAGTCTAGTATTGGCGGGAGTTTCAGAGCATAAATAGCTGGAAATGCCCGCCAATAATAGAGTTTGGTGTTTTTATGTTACTTCGTGCTCAATGAGGCTGCGCAGTAAACTCCGGCAGCCTGCAGACATCGACATCTGAGCAACTGGCTGTATTCCAAAAACACAAATCGCAAAGTGGGCAACGATGGTCAGGGACGCAGGAATTCAGCGTGAATAATTCGTAGATCAATCATCAACAATTAAATGACAACACTCTCTGCCGAAAACAAAGGCCCGCTCGCCGGGGTTCGTATTCTCGACCTCACCACCGTCGTGATGGGCCCGTTCGCAACACAAATTTTGGGCGATATGGGTGCCGACATCATCAAAGTCGAAGCGCCTGCGGGCGACAACATGCGCTGGGTTGGGCCGATGAAAAATCCGGGGATGGGGCATATCCATATGCACCTTAACCGTAACAAGCGTTCATTGGTGCTGGATCTTAAAACGCCCGCTGGACTCGACGCGATCAAGCGCTTGATCGCGAAGTCCGATGCGTTAATCTATAACGTGCGACCTCAGGCAATGGCGCGACTGGGTCTCAGCTATGAAGTGGTCAAGGCGATCAACCCGAAGCTGGTTTACGTTGGTGCGTATGGATTTTCAGAGCGCGGTACGTACGCAGGACGGCCAGCCTACGATGATCTGATTCAAGGTGCGGCAGGCGTGCCTTCGTTGACGCTTGAGCAGGGCAGCGACGTACCGCGCTACGCGCCGGTTACGCTCGGGGATCGCAGCGTTGGACTGCAGACCGTGATCGCTACAGTTGGCGCGTTGTTCCACGCTCAGCGCACCGGCGAGGGCCAGTCGGTGGACGTAACAATGTTCGAAAGCCTGTCGCAATTCGTGCTGGGAGACCATATGGGCGGCAAAACGTTTGAACCGCCAATCGGCGATACCGGTTATGCGCGTCTGATCGCGCCACATCGACGTCCATACCGGACCAGTGATGGCTATCTCTGTGTGCTGATCTACAACGACAAACATTGGCGCAATTTTTTCGAGGCCATCGACCGCAACGACCTCAAGAGCGATCCGCGTTTTTGCGATCACACGTCGCGAGCCGCCAATATCCGCGACGTGACCCAATATGTTGCCGATATCATGCTGACGCGCACGACAGCGGAATGGAAGGCATTACTGGAAAAGGCGGACATTCCCAATACGCCGATGCACGACATGGACTCGCTGATCGATGACCCGCATCTGAATTCGTCGGGATTTTTTCCGCTTTACGAACACCCGACCGAAGGCACGGTACGCACCACCGCACCGGTAGGTGAATGGAGCGCAACGCCTCCGTCGATCAGACGACTCGCGCCTGGACTTGGCGAACACAGTCGGGAAATTTTGCGTGAATCAGGTCTGGGAGAGGGGCAGATCGATGCCATGGTGGCGTCCGGCGCAACGCAGGAAATTGGCGTCGTGGAGTAACGTTTTTGTCAGATTGTTTGCGTGTGAGTGAGCACGTTTTGCTAAACCATCGCACGACATTGCAGCGACCCGTCGCAATCGGCTAAAATAGCACTCTGTTGTGTTTCAGCAGGCACGTAGCTCAGCTGGTTAGAGCACCACCTTGACATGGTGGGGGTCGTTGGTTCGAGTCCAATCGTGCCTACCAACTTCAATTTATTTACCTTCGATCTTCAGGTCGTTGTAATTATCAAAAAAGCGGCGCCCGCCGCAATCTGTTTTCGCTCAGCCAACAATACAAGTTT
Source organism: Betaproteobacteria bacterium (assembly GCA_031401935.1). Classification (GTDB taxonomy): domain Bacteria; phylum Pseudomonadota; class Gammaproteobacteria; order Burkholderiales; family Usitatibacteraceae; genus UKL13-2. The sequence goes on from JANNRY010000182.1 coordinate 15,204, forward strand.
CCGCAACTGCTCATCAGACGGCATCTAGCGAATGCTTGTTACACAAAGTCGATCGTATCGCCATTGCCTAGGCCGGACGAATTTACGTTCGTGTATCCCATTGATTTATTTTCGTTAATGCTCGCCCACACTTGCCGACCGCCATAGAAAACTCACCGAACATCACAAATCATCATCGCTGTTTCACCTTGCCGCTTGCCTACTTTGCAACGCGAATGCGACTTCGGCGTACGTAGCTAGCCAGCTCGAACAATCGATAGCGCAAATATTTCATTGCTGCAGTCCTTTTGAAAAGCTCTAGGTTTTCTCCCGCAACGGGCGCGATGTTGGTGTTAAATTTTATTGGAGGCCCGCCATGTCAGCCATTCTCCATTGCTGCGAACCAACGGTTCAATAAGTCTGGCGAAAACTTCAAGAGAGTTGGCTTTTCCCATTTATTAAACGGAAATCTTTTATTTGACTATATCGATCTAATTAAACACTTCCGACCCGCTGCTTTTCTTATCGAGAACGTTCCTGGGTTACTTGGTATTGATGGCGGTGAACAATTGCAACGCGCTTATCGTGAACTTCAGGCGTCTGGATATGAGGTGCATCAGCCTACAGTGTTGGTCGCGTCTGAGCACAACGTGCCCCAAAATCGTACAAGGCTCTTCATTGTTGGCAATCGACTTGGGGTACGGTTTCTGCCACCGCGTCCTACTGGCCACCAACTTAATTGCGCTGCGGTCTTTGAGTTGTCATTGAAGGACGTCGCAAATCACGAAACGAGAAAACATTCCGCAGAATCGATTCAAAGGTATTCACAGCTTGACTACGGCAGACGCGATAAACTGGGGAGAGTAGATCGTCTTGATCCATCAGTGCCTTCAAAAACAGTAATTGCTGGTGGTACGGCCGGTGGCGGTCGTTCCCATTTGCATCCATACATTCCGCGGACGATTTCTGTAAGAGAGTGTGCACGCCTTCAAACTTTTCCCGATAGTTTTGTGTTCGTTGGACCGTCAGCGCGGCAATTTACGCAGGTCGGCAACGCGGTTCCACCAGTGCTAGGGGCACTTCTCGGTCGAGCAATGCATGAAAGTTTCTTTGTTAAGACTCGTCGGAAGACTGTACGAGCCGCGTAACTCACCTTGTTCTCAAGTTCGTATTTTCTGCACAAAGCCGTGCTTCGGCTTAGTCTCGACAAAACTCGCCAACTAATCGTCGGTGGAACTCCAACCTGAGGTGAGATGCTTCGTTTTTTTCAAGGCCGAGGCGGATGGGCGAGCTTGCCTCCAAAAATAGCTTGCATTCGTCAGCGCCTGAAAATGGCGAGCTACGTTTTGCTATACGATGACGCGCGAAAATCGGTACATGTTTCGTACTCGCATTCATGGAGCCACAAGAGCTGTAGACTTGGGGTGAGGAACTCGATGCGATAACACAGGAGGATCAAGAAAAACAGCTTGAGGTATCCGCTTCGGATTTTGAGGAAGTTGGCATCGCGCTGTGCAGAGTATTATGTGGCCAAGTTTCCCACATTTCCCCACAGCTAGAAAAGGCAAGGGCTTAGGATTTCTCCTAAGCCCTTGTTAATACTGGTAGCCCGTGCGAGTTTCGAACCTGCGACCAACGGATTAGAAGTTGCATACAAAAAATTCCGCAAACATTTGTAACCGTGCATAATTCAAGCCTCTCGCCACTCGTCAGCAAAAATAGCGATTGGTGAGCCAGAAAGAGAAATGCACGCTGGTGGTCGACCGATTTAATATCGCGACTGCCCCACTTATTTTTCGTTATTTTTTTAAGGGAGAGCAGGTCATGCTGAAAGGTAAAACGGCGGTTGTGACAGGATCCACGAGCGGTATTGGATTGGGTATTGCGGAAGGCTTTGCCAAAGAAGGTGTCAATCTCGTATTGAACGGTTTTGGTGATGCGACCGAAATTGAAACGATTCGCGCCGGCCTTGCTTCAAAATTCGGTATCAAAGTGACCTATGACGGCGCCGACATGAGCAAGCCTGAGCAAATCGAGGCGATGATGAAGAAGGCGGCCGTCGATTTCGGCGGGGTCGATATTCTGGTCAATAACGCAGGTATTCAACACGTTTGTCCGGTCGAGGATTTCCCCACAGCAAAGTGGGACGCCATCATTGCAATCAATATGTCATCTGCGTTTCACACCACCAAGATGGCTGTCCCATATATGAAATCCAAGGGCTGGGGGCGCATTATCAATGTTGCCTCGGCACATGCGATGGTGGCCTCGCCATTCAAATCCGCCTATGTCGCGTCAAAGCACGGCATTATGGGATTTACGAAGACTGTCGCATTGGAAGTGGCTGAAAAAGGCATCACCTGCAACGCCATCTGTCCCGGCTACGTGCTGACCCCGCTAGTGGAAAAACAGATTCCGGATACAGCGAAAGCGCGCGGCATGACCGAAGAGCAGGTCAAGAAAGATGTATTGCTGGCCGCGCAACCGACCAAGCAATTTGTGACGACAGAGCAGGTTGCCGGCACGGCGATTTTTTTGTGCAGTGATTCTGCTGCTTCAATTACAGGTACCAACATCATGGTAGAGGGTGGCTGGACAGCGCACTGATATCGGGCACTAGTGTTTTCGGTCCGGTCGACCTTATGGACCAAAACCGGGCCGATTTCCTGAAGGTCAATGCACCAACCGCCCCAGGGCATGAAAGGGTAAAGAATGAAAGCAAAGCTCATTACCAAAGCTAAAACGAAGAGCCCTGCGAGCGCAGTTAAATCAGCTCGTGTCGCGGCCAAGCCAGCGACCAAGCCGGCAGCGAAGAAAAACGTGAGCAAATCGGTCGCATGGAGCCCAGGTGTGGTGGCTGCACCTGCGATTGTCAGAAGAAACGAACCCAAGCGAATCAATATGGCCCTTCAGGGCGGTGGCGCGCATGGTGCCTTCGGCTGGGGTGTGATGGACAAGTTTCTTGAAGACGGTCGTGTCGAAATCGAGGGGCTCTCCGGAACCAGCGCCGGCTCTATGAACGCTGTGGTGTATGCATACGGAAAGCTGAGGGGTAACGATGGCGCCCGTCAGGCGCTGCATGATTTTTGGAAAGCCATTTCCGATGCGGGGCAAAAATTTGCCGTCAAGAAAATGCCTTGGGACCTTGGCACGATACAGAAAGAAAATCCCCTTCAGGACATGATGAAGTCGATGATGAGCATCTTGTCGCCTTATCAAATGAATCCGATGAATTACAACCCGCTGCGTGATGTTCTTGAGCAGCAGGTAGATTTTGAAGAGTTGGAGCGTAGTCAGCTCACCAAGCTGTTTATCTGCGCAACTAATGTGCGTACCGGCAAAGTAAAAATATTCCATACGCCCGAGGTCACGGCAAACGTTGTTCTGGCTTCGGCATGTTTACCGCAGGTTTTCCAGGCCGTCGAGATTAATGGTGAGCACTACTGGGATGGCGGTTACATGGGTAATCCGGTTTTGTATCCGCTGTTTTATTACACCGAATCGCGCGATGTGGTGATTTTGCACATCAACCCGATCGAGCGTCCGGGTCCGCCCACGACCTCCGCAGATATTGCCAACCGTCTTAACGAAATCACGTTCAACTCTTCCCTCATCAAGGAACTGCGCTCGGTTTATTTTGTGCAGAAACTTCTCGACGACGGCTGGATCAAGGACGAGCATCGCGACAAACTTAAGTACGTGCTGATCCATTCAGTGCGCGCAGATAATGCGATGTCTGATCTTTCATCTGCCAGCAAGATGTCCAGCGATTGGGCATTCCTTACCATGCTGCGTGATCGTGGTCGTGCGTTGGCCACAGAATGGCTTGAGCATAATTTCGATCAGCTTGGCGTGCGCTCAACGGTCGATTTGAAGCGCGAGTTTTTGTAAAGTTCGTCTGGCGCAGGCCATCGTAAAGCTTAAAAAAGCGGCGAACCGGGTAAACCTATTCGCCGCTTTTCTATTTGGACGGGGAGGCCGCAACAGCGGCGTGAAAGGCGATACAAATGAAAACTAAAGCAATCGCAGCAGTAAAAAAGCCAAAAAACACGGCGACAAAACGTCCGCCCGCGCGCAAGTCAAAAACCGCCACGTCCAATCCGGCTGTTACCGGCGTCAAGCGCGTCAATATGGCGCTGCAAGGTGGCGGCGCGCATGGTGCGTTTGCATGGGGGCTATTGGATAAATTTCTCGAAGACGGCAGGGTAGAAATTGAGGGGCTTTCCGGCACCAGTGCGGGGTCGATGAACGCAGTGGTGTATGCCTACGGTGTACTTAAGGGCAAGGACAATGCGCGTCAAGCGCTGCATGACTATTGGCAGGCAATTTCTGATGCTGGTCAGAAGTACAGCATGGTCAAACGGTCGCCATGGGAGCAGATGTTCGGCGGCTGGACGATGGAAAAATCAATGGCTACCGAAGGCTTCAAGCTTCTTACCAGCACCTTTTCGCCGTACCAGTTGAACCCAATGAATTTCAATCCATTGCGCGAAGTACTTGAAGCGCACGTCGATTTCGCGGAACTGGACGCGAGCCGTTCAACCAAACTGTTTCTTTCCGCGACCAATGTACGCACGGGAAAAGTAAAAGTGTTCCACACACATGAGATCACCTCCGACGTGGTGCTTGCATCGGCATGCCTGCCGTACTTGTTTCAGGCCGTAGAGATTGATGGTGAGCATTATTGGGACGGCGGCTATATGGGCAATCCCGTGCTTTATCCTTTGTTCTACTACACCGAATCACGAGACGTCGTCATCCTTCATATCAATCCTATTGAACGTGAAGGTCCACCGACGTTATCGAGTGAAATTGCCAACAGGGTCAATGAAATCACGTTCAACTCATCCTTGATTAAAGAATTGAGATCAGTTTATTTCGTCCAGCAGCTTCTGGACCAAGGCAAGATCAAAGAGGAGTTTCGTGACGAATTCAAATACGTACTGATTCACTCTGTTCGGGCGGATGCTGCGCTAGCCGATTTATCGGTTTCAACCAAATTTGCAAGCGAGTGGGAATTTTTGACCATGCTGCGCGATCGTGGCCGCGCCTGTGCAAGCGAGTGGATAGAGAGGAATTTCGACCACTTGGGCGTCCGTTCGACTGTGGACCTGAAACGTGAATTTTTATAAAACGCAGACTAAATAAAAAACGCGGCGAATCGTTCAACCGACTCGCCGCGTTTCTATTTGTATCGCCCTATTTTGCCAGGTAGTCGTGAAGCACACGGCCATAAGGCAGCGTCATGTCGGTCACCATCTGCAAGCCGCCTACTACATGCCTAACAGGCAAATCAGCCAGCGGACAATTCACTGCGGGCACGAGCTCGAGACGCGCAGCACCGGTCCATGCGCCTTTGATGACCACGTCAGCAAAATTGATTCCGACCAGTTGTGCAATGGCTGGCTTTCCATTGATGTCAGGAATCAATTTCAACGTGACTTGTGTACGCGCGAGTAGCGCCTGTTCCGCAGAATAGTCTTTGCGAAATGCATCGTGTTTGTACACCATCGTGCCTGTGGCAACCTGTTGAGCTGCGTAACTGAGCGTGCCCTTCAAGGTATCGCCTTCCACCTTTAGTATCGCTTTGCCATACTTCATCGGGTAGCCCCAAATTTCGCGACCACCCGCCAATGGCGGCGTGTTGTTGACGTACATCTGGCTAACAAAATTGCATGGTTCGCCCTTGAACGTGCATGGGATGATTTGTGCGGCGGCTGAGTAAGCGCCAAAACCCTCGCCATCCGGTAAGTCAAGCCACTGCACGGAAACCGTGTCACCTGCCGGTTCAAGCGGCTCAGGCAGGTGCGCGCGAATCATGTCGGCGTCTGTTTTGTAACTGATAACCAAATACTGGCGATTGAAAAATTTATACGGGCCGCGCGGATAAGTCGGACTCTGCAAAGGCATCGATGCCAGACCGATCACATCTTTTTTGTTCATGGTTGTTGTCTCCCGATCCAGTTAAGCGTCTTTGAGATAATCGAACAGCACCCGGCCATG
>JANNRY010000183.1:0-2292 GCA_031401935.1 Betaproteobacteria bacterium
TACTTGGCATCGACTTGCCATGGATGACAGAAGTGGGCAGGCCACGGATACACAAACGCCTACCCGTCGTTCTCTCGCGCGAAGAAGTAGTCAGTATTTTCGAACTGATGGAAGGCGAGCATCGACTTCTCGCCCAGCTACTTTATGGCACCGGAATGCGCATCAGCGAAGGTCTGCGGTTGCGGGTGAAGGATGTCGAGTTTGAGCGCCGCGCGATCATTGTGCGAGAAGGTAAAGGTGGTAAAGACCGTGCGGTAATGTTGCCGCAATCGCTGGTACTCGCTCTCAAGACGCAACTCTCACGCGCACGCGTATTGTGGGGTGCTGACCAAGCGGCGGGGCGCGGTGGCATCGACATGCCCGATGCGTTAAGCCGAAAGTTTCCGCGTGCCGGGGCATCGTGGACCTGGTTCTGGGTGTTTCCACAGGCCACGCACGCTACCGATCCGCGCAGCGGCGTGGTGCGACGGCATCACCTGTATGACCAGACTTTCGCCAGAGCATTCAAGCGGGCGTTGACACAGGCGGGAATACACAAAGTGGCGACGCCGCACACATTGCGCCATTCGTTTGCCACCCACCTGTTGCAAGCCGGCTATGACATCCGCAGCATTCAGGATCTGCTGGGGCATGCAGACGTCTCCACGACCATGATCTACACGCACGTGCTAAAGGTTGGTGGCGGTGGCGTGATCAGTCCGCTGGATCGGATGTAGAGCGGCGATGATGTGCGCTGCTAATTATTGCTGGATACCCGCACAAAATATCAAAACACTATAGCTGGCGCGGTTTATAGACATAAAGTGTCTGGACAAGCGCGCCAGTGCTGGTGTCTTTGTATTTTGCTTGGCCTTCACTGCAATGAATAGTCTACAATTTACTTCACCGCCACCAAATCCGCCGCATTCCACCCACCCCCCAGCGCACGCACCAGCCCCACCGTCGCGCTAAGCCTGCGTCCCAGCAAACCGACTTGCGTCCGCTCATTCGACAACAACGCAGTCTGCACCGTGACCACGCTCAGGTAGCTCACCGTCCCGGCTTTGTATTGGTTGATCGTCAGCGTCACCGATTCGCGTGCGGCCCTGACGGCTTCGGCCTGCACCTTGGCCTCCTGCTCCAGAATCCGCAGCGCGGCGACGTTATCCTCAACATCCTGAAACGCTTCCAGAACGGTCTGGCGATAGGTGGCGACCGTTTGATCGTACGAGGCGATGGCCTGATCGGTCAATGCGCCGCGTTTGCCGAAATCGAATATCGTTGTGGCAAGCGATGGGCCGAGCGACCAAGCGCGATTGGGTGCCGAAATCCAGTTGGCGAGCGTGGGACTTGAAAAGCCACCGGAGCCGGAAAGACTCAGTGTCGGAAAGTACGCTGCCTTGGCAACACCGATCTGCGCGTTTGCCGCGGCCGCACGGCGTTCTGCGGCGGCGATGTCGGGTCTGCGTTCGAGCAGTGTTGACGGCAATCCCACCGGAAACGCGGGCATCGCCACTTTCCAGTCAACCTTGGCGCCAGCATTGGATTCAATATTGGCCACTGAAACGCCGGTCGGCGCTTTGCCGATCAAGACAGCAATCGCGTGTTCGAGTTGAGCGCGCTGCACGCCGAGATCAATCGACTGCGCCTGCGCGCTGAGGAGTTGCGTTTCGGCCTGCACGACATCGACCTTGCCCGCTACGCCAACTGCATAGCGATTGCGGGTCAGTTCCAGCGATTTCTCAAAGGCGACAATGGTGTCGGCAAAGAGCTGCTTTTGCGCATCGTTGACGCGGAGCTGAAAATAGTTGGTCGCCAATTCAGACTGCAACGACAACCGCGCGGACTCAAGGTCGGCGGCGCTGGCTTGCGCGCTCGCGTTGTTGGCTTCCACGGTACGGCGAATGCGGCCCCAGACGTCGATCTCCCAGCCCGCGCTGAGGTTGAGGCTGTGGTTCGTGGCGACTTCATTATTTCCCGCTGATCGCGACGAAGCGCTACGACTGCGGGTGGAACTGGCGTTGGCCGAGACCGTCGGAAAATAGCCCGCTCTTGCGGATTGCGTCAGTGCCGTTGCCTGGCGATAGCGCGCCTCCGCGCCCTTCAAACTTTGATTCGAAATATTGACCTGCTCGATCAGCGCATCGAGATCACTATCGCCGAAAATCTTCCACCATTTTCCGCGCGCCATTTCATCGCGTGGCTCGGCGACTTTCCAGCCGGCTGTTTCCTTGAATGCGACTGGCGTTTCCATCGCAGGACGCTGATAGTCGGGTCCGATGGCGCAGCCGCCGAGCAGGGTCGCGCCGATGG
>JANNRY010000184.1:0-8464 GCA_031401935.1 Betaproteobacteria bacterium
CGACAATAGCGGCTTCACGGCGACCCAGCGCGATGAACACGAGTGCGACGACGGACGCGGTGGCAAACAAAAGTTTGGTAATGAGTTTTTTCGCCTTGTCGTTGGCGGTGGTGCCGTAGTTGCGCGTTTCACTCACCTCAACATCGGCCGGTATGACGGTGTTTTTGAGCGTTGATACACGTCGCATCACTGCGTCGGATACATCGATCGCGTTTTCGCCCGGCTTTTTAGTGATGGCAATCGTGACCGCGGGATACTCCGCGCCGTCTTTGCCCGTAGTGCCATGCCAAACGTAGCGGCTCGCGGGCGGCGCACCATCGCGCACGGTGGCGACATCGCGCAGGAATACCGGCTTGCCTTCGCGAACCGTCACCACGATTTCCGCCAGCTCGCGCGCACTTTCGATAAGTGGGCCGGCATCGATTGCCACGGCACGATTACCGGCGAGTAGCTCCCCCACTGGCATGCCTGCGTTGGCGGACTGTAGCGCGGCGCGAAGATCGGCGACCGTTACGCCGCTTCCCGACATGCGCGCCGGGTCGATCTCGATCATGATCGCGCGGCTCGGGCCACCGATAGTGCGCACCTCGCGCGTGCCGGGCACGCGCTTGAGATCAGCCTCGATACTGTGCGCGACGCGTTCCAGGTCGAAGGCACTGGCAGTCTTGCTGTACAAGGTTAGCCCGACAATCGGCACATCGTCGATGCCCATCGGCTTGACCAAGGGATCAAGCACGCCGAGCCCTTTGGGCAACCAGTCTGCATTGGCACTCACCGCATCATGCAGGCGTACCAGCGCCTCGGTGCGCGGCACCCCGACTTTGAATTGCACGGTGATGATCGCCAGACCTGGACGCGATACCGACATCACATGTTCGGTTCCGGCCATTTGCGATAGCACCTGCTCGGCGGGTGTAGCCACCATTTGCTCGACATCTCGCACCGATGCGCCCGGAAACGGCACAAATACATTGGCCATGGTCACGTTGATCTGCGGCTCTTCTTCACGCGGCGTGACGAACACGGCAAACGCGCCGAGCAGCAACGCCGTCAGCGCCAGCAGCGGCGTGATCTGGGCCTTGAGAAATGCGCCAGCTATACGGCCTGAGAGGCCGAGCTTAGTCGATATGGACATTACCGTACTCTCGCCGCAGCTTGCGGATCGCTGGCGACCAGCTCGCCGATGTTCAGGCCAGTCAGCACTTCGACGGCTTCATCTGTCGACCGTCCGAGCCTTACCTGTCGCAATGACGGTTTGCCACTGGCATCGACCACATAAACACCGACCATTTCGGCGCGCCGAACGATGGACTTGATCGGGACGTAAACTCGACCGGCCTCGCTGCTGCCTTGCATCGGTAGCCTGGCGCGCGCAAACATGCCGGGCGCTGCATTGATTGTTCCAGCGGGCAGGTCCAGGCGCAGCTGCAGCGTATGGGTCGCCGGGTCGGCTGTCGGCAGCAGCGTCACGCGGGACGGCGCAATCCACACCGGCGAAGTACCAGTCAATTCGACTTTGGCCGACTGCAGTGCAGCTGCCGACAGCGCCGCTGTCTGCGGAATCGCCACCGTCACGCGCAAGGCCGTGGGATCATAAATCGTCACGAGCGCACGACCGGGCAAGGCCATATCGCCCTGCACGACCGGAACATCCGAAACCAGGCCATCGTAAGGTGCATGCAGAACAAAGAAGTCGGATTGGCTTCGTGCTGCGCTTGCCTGTGCCAACTGGGCATTGACCTGCGCGGCAGCAGCCTTGTACGCCGCCTCGGCCTGATCGAGTGCGGCCTGGCTGATAAAGCCCTTTTGCGATAGCAATTTCTGTCGGTCAAAGTCCTTGGCGGCGACATCGAGCGAAGCACGCGCAGCCTGCGCCTGCGCCTGACTGGCACTCGCAGACTGAACGGCGGCGCGGGCATCGATGCGCACCAGTACCTGCCCCGCCTTGACGCGGTCGCCAGCCTTGACACGCAGTTCCACGATCGCCCCCGCGACTTGCGCGGCGAGCACAGTCTGGCGAACCGCCTCGACCACGCCATCGGCGCTGAACGTGGCCGCGGTGGTGGATGCGCGTGCAGGAACTGTCGCCAGTGGGGGACTTGGTTGCGCATGCGCAAGGCTACCTAGCAGGATTATCAACATCAACAGCTTGGTGTTCATGGTTACCGCCTTATTGGTCCGTACATTATTTATATTTACAATCTATCTTTTTATATTATATTGACTATCACTATATTTTTCAATATATTGTTTGCATATTTAATTTCGCCGGAGCGGCACCATGCTGGTTAACCCCGAACTTGATCTTGAAACGATGCGCGCGTCCGCATCACGCACCTGCGGCATGCTAAAAGCGCTATCCAATCCGGATCGGCTGTTGTTGCTTTGCCATATCTCGCAGGGCGAAAGTTGCGTGAGCGATCTTGAGGAAGCGTTGGACCTGCATCAGCCAACGCTCTCGCAGCAGCTCGGCGTGCTGCGCGAAGAAGGACTGGTCAATACGCGTCGCGATGGCAAACGCATCTACTACTCCATGGCAAGCGCGGAAGCGATGGCTGTCATGCAGGTGCTGTACGAGCAGTTTTGTGAGGCGAAGCCGAAGCGCAAAAAACGCTAACCGCGCACGAAATTGGGTTTAAAACCTTGGGTCAACTTTGCGGCTAATTAGTATCTGCAACTGGCTGCACGGTAATGGCAGTGCGCCCGCTGCAACTGCGCCAAGTTTCGTTTTCAGGTTCCGCGTGAATCCCACATAAACAGCAAACTCATTAGCACTGGTGCGGGCCCCAGGCTAAAAACGCCCGGAGAAGGCCGTCGAATGGCGAGTTTCGCTTTTTTTGTCAAAGACGCGCCGATTACGAACAGGCGCGGCGCATTACATAGGTCTCGTGTCGATTTCCTTGCGAACGCAAAGTATGAATTCCTGGCCCGGCTGTGGTTCGCAGGATTTGAACGCCTTGCCTTCGGCTAAACACTGTGCGGCATCTTTACCCGTGAATTTTTTGCAATCGAGCGGGTTGGCGATCAGGCATTCGCGGTCGCAGGCGTAATGCGCCGGACCTTTGATCGGCCCGCATTTTTCCGCCATCTTCTGGTGCCGCTCGCAGCGCGCCAGCTTGATGCCATCCATGTATGCGCATTTCACTTCATGCGCTTGCACTGGAACGATGTATGCCAGTCACGCGATGATGAGGGCCAGCAATATCAATTCCGGACGTGTGAAAAGTGGTTTTCTCATGGGGTCTCGTTTGTTGGTAAGGGAATAGATTCGTTCGGCGAATCCGCTATGTCACGCAGTATCGTCGAACGTTTCGGCCGATCAAACATCAGCCCACATCCTCAGCAGGTTGTGATACGTGCCTGTCAATGCCACGGTTTGCGGGTCGTCGCCATGCGCATTGCGTAGCGCGATGATGGTTTGGTCAAGTTCGAACAGCAGTTGCCGCTTTGCGGTGTCGCGCACCATGCTCTCGATCCAGAAAAAACACGCCAGCCTCGTGCCGCGTGTCACTGCCGTCACCTCGTGCACGGTAGAGCCGGGATAAATGACGGCGTCGCCGACGGCGGGCTTGATGCGGGTGGCACCTTGTGGCCCGTGTATCAGTAGCTCGCCGCCATCGTACGTGGCTGGATCGGCGAGGAACAATGTGCACGAAATGTCGGTGCGTATTTTCTGTCCTGTCGTGGGTGCGTAGCGAATCGCATTGTCGACGTGTGCGCCGAAAAAATTACTGCCGCCTTCATAGCGATTGACGCGCGGCGGAAATACCCGCTTGGGCAGCGTGGCGGAGAAAAAGCTGGTGTGACGATCAAGCGCCAGCAGTACGATCTGGCGAATGGCACGCATTGCCTCACTGTCGTGCGAAAGCTGCTCGTTATTTTTGAGGGCGGCCGCCTGCGCACCGGCTGTTTCACGCCCGGCTTGCCAGGGGGCGGCGGCGATCAACGCTTGTACTTGTGCCAGCTCGTCCCCGCTCAATACCCGCTCAACCGTCAGCACCATTTAGCCACTTGCTCCCTATGTTCAATCGCCACCATTTCCACTACCCGCCGGTCAGGCACGTGCCCGACGGGCAAATCGTATCGTCGATCAGAACGACACTACCACCGTCCCCTGCACCAGCCGACCCGCACCAGGAATGTAGTGCCCGCGATACAGCGAATCTGCGTAGTACTTGTCGGAAATATTGCTGACGTTAACCTTGAAGTTCCAGGTCTTGTCCAATTTGTATTCAGCAAACAAATCGCCAGTGACAAATGCTGGTGACTCCCACGGTGGCGCCGTCACATCGGCGGGTGCCTGCTTGTCGCGGTAGTTGATGCCGCCGCCGACGCGAATCTTCGGCGTCACCTGGTACGTTGTCCATACCGTTCCCGCGTGCTTGGGCGTCAGGCCAGGGCGATCACCAATGCGGTTACCCACGGTGAGGTTGTTACCGGCCGCCACATCGACCTTGGCCGTTGGAATCCAGATGTACGACAGATAGGTTTCCCAATCGTTGGTGATCTTGCCGGCGACGTCAATTTCCAGCCCGGTCGCGTGCCGCTTGCCCGACAGCAACAGACGCGTCGCGGCGGTATCCGGATCGGTATTGCGTTCGTTTTTCTTGGTCGAACGGAATACTGCGAAGCGTGTGGACAAGCGCTTGTCAGCCGACTCGATACGGCCACCAAACTCGATGTTCTCACTGCTTTCCGGTGGCGTATTGGCGCTCAAGGCGTTATACGAGTAGGTGTCGCCAGAGGTGTTGAACGAGGTGCCATAAGAGAAATGGAAGGAGTGCAAATCGCTCGGCTGATAGAGCATGCCGAAACGTTGGCTCCACTCCGAAATATCCTGTTTGAAACTCGTCGTGGTGACCGGTCCCGGCGCATTGTTCGGAATCGCGTAGGTATTGTACTTACCGTCGAGACTGTCGTAACGCAAGCCCAGCACGAGCTTCACGTCTTTGACGATGTCGATATTGTCCTGAAAGTAAACGCCGAGAGCCTTTGCGTTGAAATCGTTGCCCGGCCGTAGCACCCGCGAGCCCTCGTCGACGCCACCGGTGCCATCGTTGGGCGTTCCCGCCAGCGTAGTGGCCTTGGTGAGAGTGACACCGCCCTGCGCCAGCGAGCGCGCCGCGTACACCACCTTTTCATCTTTGGCATAGTCAATACCGGCCAGGACGAAATGCTTGAACCCCAACGCGCGGAACTTGCTCGATAGATCCGACTGCACTTGCGACGTTTCCAGATCCTGAATCTTGTTATTAGACCCACGGCTAAACGGCGTTAGTGGCCCAAAGCCAGCCAGCGTATTTGCCACGTTGCCAGTACCGCCGACAAAACGGACGGTACTGGCACGCTGATCGCGGGTGTAATCGCCGAATCGCAACTGGGTTTTGATTTCCGTATCAGCCGAGGCGCGGAAGATATGCCCCAGCGTGGTGATCTTGGCGCTGCCCGCGTTGTAATCGCTGGCGGCACCGTAGTAGGCGTCCGGCTTCAAGCCGGGGATGATGGTGTTCTGGTCGCTCGTCGAGGTCGTCGTCGGGCGAATCCACGGTAGGCCATAGTTCATCCCGTTGTGGTTATCGAGGTAATAGAACTTGGCTTGGAATTCGTTTCGAAAACCAATATTGTGGTGAACGGCCAGCGCGGCACCTTGCTTGTCCAGGCGGCTACCCGAACCGTTGTTGTCGGATTCGGTACGCATTAGCGTTAAGCGCGCGGCGGTATTTTCCGCTATCGGCTGATTGACGTCGGCAACAACGCGATTGTATCGATGGATACCCAGCGACAGTGTCACGCTACGATCTTCCACTAGATGCGGTGTTTTGCTCACCTGATTGGCCACACCGCCTGTAGAGCCGCGGCCAAACAACATGGAGGCCGAGCCGCGCAACAGATCGAGGCGATCCAGATTGAAGGTGTCGCGATCATAGAACGCCGCATCGCGCATGCCGTCTAGGAAAATGTCGCCCGTGGTTGCCAATGAAAAACCGCGCAGGCGGATGTCTTCTTCGCCACCCTCGGCTGCCAGAAATGTGACACCGGCGGTGTTGTTCAATGCTTCCCTGACGGTATCGAGGTGGCGGTCGTTCATGAGTTTTTCGGTCACAACCGTGATCGATTGAGGAATGTCCCGCAGTGGCTGATTACCCTTCGCTGAGGTCGTATTCACTGTGCGAACCGAATCCTTGCCGAGTTGCGCCTCGGCCTGATCCTGCACCAGCACCGGTTTCAATTTTTGCGCATCTTTCGTCGAAGCTGTCTCTGTTGCGGTTTGGGCCTGTGCATTCACAGCAGCGACCACTGCCAGCGCCAATATCGATTGCCGGAACCGGGTCGCGTTGCGTGGCGCAGCGGGGCGATTGTTCGCGAGTTCACTCGCGTCGAAGCCTTCTTTAACAAGCCAGTCCTGTTTCTTCATGTGGAAATTCCCTTGAGGTGTAAGCAGGTTTTTTGCTGGCTTACACTCAAGGTGCTGGCTGGCTGATATTTTTTGTAATGGATTTCGCACGACTCGCGGCGCGATATAAAAGTCAAAATTCACGATTGCTGAAGGCGTTGGCGATATCGAGAGTGGCCCTCAGCTTTTCAATGAAAAATGGATTGGTACCAGCACCCAGGCTGAGACTGCTTTCTGACCCTGCTTTGCGGCAACGAATTTCCAGCGGCGCACCGCCTCGACGGCGGCCTGATCGAGACGTTCAAAGCGGCTGCTGGACTGGATATCGATCTGCCCTGGCCGACCTTCAGCATCGACAAAAACCATCAGCATGACGTTGCCAACTTCACCCAGCCGTTTTGACAAACGTGGATAGACGGGCGCTGGATTGTCGAGATAATCGGCATCGAATCTAGGAGGCACCACCGCAGCGACCTGAGCAAGCCCGGTCTGAACCGGGCGCACTGGCTGTGCAGGTGGCTGTGGCACGGGAGGCGGCGCGGTGATATCGGCGGGTGCTGTTGTGGTGGCAACCAAGGGAATGGGGACTGGTTCCGGACGCGACACGACCGGCTTCACCGGCAGCGGCTTGGGCAGCTCAGTGGGCTTGGACTCAGCCTTGGGTTGCTCGCTGATCAACGTCACCATCAGCGCTGAAGCCTTGGTAATGGCCTCTCGCGCGGGCGAAAGTGTCAGCAAATAGAAAGCTGCAACATGCGCAAGCGCTACAAAGGTCAGTGACGACATGCGAGAGCCATCGCATGGCATCAGTGAGGATCGGGAGGTAAACGTGCTCATGTGTGATTAGGTCGGATGGTTCTATTGCTTACACTTACTTGGTCAGAATCAATTTGCCGTGACGCGTGCGTCGCAGACTGTATTGCTCGCCGTTGTGTTGAATCTTCAATTCACCACGTTCGCCAAGCAGTGATTCACTGGTCACAAGTTGTGTTGCCGCCGAAGTTTCGGCTGCACTCCCGACACCGACCAATGCCGTGTTGCCTGAAGGAATGCCGAATTCGGTTTTGGTCATGAGTGAACTTTTGGGGTCAACGATTAGGATGAACCAAATATTAATGCGAATTGTTCGCATTTGCAAGTGGCATCAAAAATTAGCGACCCCTCCTTCGGCGTAAAATAGTTTTTTGTCTGCGCAAAATTGAAAAAATGAAACCAAACGACCTCAAACCCCAATTTAAGTGGGATGACGCTTTTCTTCTCGATGACCAACTCTCCGTTGATGAACGCATGATTCGCGACGCCGCCCATGCCTATTGCCAGGAAAAACTGCTGCCGCGTGTGCTGATGGCGAACCGCCATGAGACCTTCGACCGCGAAATCATTAACGAAATGGGCGCGCTGGGGTTTCTGGGTTCCACCATCGAAGGCTACGGCTGCGCGGGAGTGAATCATGTTGCTTATGGATTGATCGCACGCGAAGTTGAACGTGTCGATTCAGGCTACCGCTCCGCCATGAGTGTGCAGTCTTCACTCGTAATGCATCCTATCCACGCCTACGGCAACGAAGCGCAACGCGAAAAATGGCTGCCAAAACTGGCCAGCGGTGAAATGGTTGGCTGCTTCGGTCTTACCGAGCCAAACGCCGGATCGGATCCTTCTTCGATGGAAACGCGCGCAAAAAAGGTGGCCGGTGGTTATCAGGTGCACGGCGCCAAAATGTGGATTACCAATTCACCAATCGCTGACGTGTTTGTAGTGTGGGCCAAAGACATGTCAGACAAAGAAACCATCCGTGGTTTCGTGCTCGAAAAGGGTATGAAGGGGTTGTCGGCGCCAAAAATAGAAGGCAAGTTTTCCTTGCGCGCGTCGGTCACTGGCGAGATCGTGATGGACGACGTATTCGTGCCGGACGAAAACCTGTTGCCGAATGTGAAGGGCCTGAAGGGGCCGTTCGGTTGCCTGAACAAGGCGCGCTACGGGATTTCATGGGGTGCAATGGGTGCGGCAGAATTCTGCTGGCACGCCGCGCGCCAATACACTCTGGACCGCATCATGTTTGGCAAGCCGCTC
>JANNRY010000185.1:0-21072 GCA_031401935.1 Betaproteobacteria bacterium
AGCGCGTGAAGCAATTGAAGGCTATGCCAACGATACGATGGGGCATCCCGTAGGCACCGGAGCCTACATACTCAAGCAATGGGTGCGGCGCTCCAAGATCGTGCTCGAGAAGAACCCGAATTACCGCGGTCATAAGCTTGATACACAGTTTGCGAATCCGGCTGATCCCTGGGACCAGGACGCCATCAAGTACTTGGCCGGCAAGACTCTGCCATTGATAGATCGCATAGAAATCGCACCCATCGAAGAAGAGCAGCCGCGGTTTCTGGCGTTCATGAACAGCGAACATGACTATCTTGAAGAAACGCCGTTCGCATTTATTCAGGAAATTTTGCCAGACGGCAAATTATCCCCAAAAATGCAGAAACGAAACGTCCGTGCATTCCGCGAAGAGCAGCCTGAGGTTACTTACGACGCGTTCAACATGGACGACCCGGTCGTGGGTGGATATAAGCCGGAAAATGTGGCGTTTCGCCGGGCATTGGTGCTGTCGCATGATCGCTCGCAGGAAATTGCGATCGTCCGTCGCGGTCAGGCCATCGCCGCGCAAAGTCCTGTACCACCGGGGCTGATCGGCTTTGATCCGACGTTTAATACCGTTGAGCAAGAATACAATGCGCCTCGCGCGAAGGCACTTCTCGATATGTTTGGCTATGTCGATAAAGACGGCGACGGCTGGCGCGATCTACCTGACGGAAAACAGTTCAAACTCACTTACAAGTACCGTGCGAACGAGGACTCAGCCCGGCAATTGGCAGAATTGTGGGCAAAGTGTCTCGCAGCAGTGGGTATTCGGATGGAGGCAGTCGCCGTTCAATTCGCGGACTTGCTCAAAGATCGCAAGGTCGGCAAGTATCAGATGTCGGGTATCGCGTGGATTGCCGATTACCCGGACGCGCAAAATTTCCTGCAATTGCTATATGGACCGAACACCAATATCTCGAACGACGCACGTTTCAAGTCCGCCGCATATGACCGCTTGTATACGCAGTCGCTCAAGCTGCCGGACAGCCCGGAACGCGACAAACTCTACCGGGAAATGAATCGCATTATCGTCGCGTATGCGCCGTGGCGTTTTGGTGTCCATCGAATCTTTAACCACATCATCAATCCTTGGGTGCTCGGTTATAAAAAGCATCCGATTTTGTATACGAGTTTTAAATATCTGGATATTGACGCAACCGCTCAAAAAGCGGTCATGCAGCAATAGCCTTTTGTCCCGCACTTTTTAACCGAGGGAGGCCCGATGGGTGCCTATATTGTTCGACGACTCTGGCAGATGATTCCAACGCTTGCGGGCGTAGTGCTGCTGATATTCTTCCTCTTTAACTGGGTCGGTGGCGATCCGGCGCTGGTGCTGGCGGGCAAGATCACCAATGCCGAGCAGATCGAGAATATTCGCAAACAACTAGGCGTTGATCAGCCCTACTGGTATCAGCTCTGGGTGTTCGTTAAACAAATCGTCACATTCGATTTCGGTCGCTCATGGGCAACCAATGAAGCGGTCTCCAACATCCTGATCACCCGCGTTGGCCCCACGCTCACCATCATGATTCCGGTGCTGCTGCTCGAAACCATCATCGGCGTGATCTTAGCCATCGGTGTTGCGTACGTGCGTGGCACGCTCACCGACCGCGCGATCATGATGATCTGCACGGTGGCGATGTCGATTTCGTTTCTGGTTTATATCATCGTTGCGCAATACATCTTCGGCTTCCAGCTCGGCTGGTTCGCGGTGCAGGGCTGGAGTGACAGCTTCGCAAAAAACCTTGCCACCTACGCGCCACTGCCGATTTTGCTCGCGGTGTTTGTGGGGCTGGCCCCGGCGCTCAGGCTGTATCGCAGCTTTTTCCTTGATGAAGTGAATCAGGATTACGTGCGCACCGCGCGCGCCAAAGGCCTTGGCGAAAAAACGGTGATGATGAAGCACGTGTTGCGCAACGCCATGATCCCGATTCTGACCAACGTCGGTATTTCGCTGCCTGGCATTTTCGTCGGCTCTTTCTTGTTGGAAACTTTCTTTTCCATTCCTGGGCTGGGCCGCGAAATCTTGACGGCCGTGAACCGCTCTGACTTCCCCGTCATCAAGGCCGCAACGGTGTATCTGGCGGTAGTGACAATGCTGGTCAATCTCGCTGTCGACGTGCTGTATAAAGCCGTTGATCCACGCGTTGTGCTG
Source organism: Betaproteobacteria bacterium (assembly GCA_031401935.1). Classification (GTDB taxonomy): domain Bacteria; phylum Pseudomonadota; class Gammaproteobacteria; order Burkholderiales; family Usitatibacteraceae; genus UKL13-2. The sequence goes on from JANNRY010000185.1 coordinate 2,180, forward strand.
AAATAAGGGGTGCCAAGATGAGTGCCGTTCTGACAAGCAACACAACAGTAGCCCCGATTCATCAAGCTTCCCCTGGTCTGTGGACGCTCGCATGGCGCAGGCTAAAACGCGACAAGGTGGGCATGGTTTCGCTCGTCGTGGTCGTGTTTTTCCTCTTGATGATTGCGGGTTCCTATACCGGTCTCGTCGCCAAGAACTGGTCCAAGGAAGTTGGCGTCTCGTATGCCAATCCATCCTTTCTGGCTGGAGCGGTGAATCTTGAAGCGGCCAAAGTGGAAGTGAAAGATACTGCTGCAAAAATCCCCTACGTCGATCTTTCTGATATTGATCCGCTCGCGCCGCGCTACAAGGAATGGGAGGAGCGCACCGCAAAAATCAAAGTGACAGAAACGCCACGCGCGGACACCCTGCCGTTCGGCGGTGATAAATGGGGCCGCGACGTTTTGCAGAAAGCGATCAAGGGTGCGCAGACATCCATTTTTGTGGGCCTCATCGCCGCATTTATCGCGACCATCATCGGTACCGTCCTCGGTGCGCTGTCTGGTTACTTGGGTGGGCGGGTTGGTGATGCGCTGGAATGGTTTTACAACGTCTTCAGCTCGATTCCGTACATTCTGCTGATTCTGGCTTTTGCTGCCGTATTCGCAGGCTCGCCGGCGATGGCTGATTTTCGCGGCGTTCCGATGGTGATTGCCATCCTCGGGCTTACCGGATGGACCGGCATTTACCGCCTGATCCGCGCCGAATTCATCAAGCACGGCTCACGCGAATATGTGAAAGCTGCAGAAGCCATCGGTGCATCACACAGCCGTCGCATGTTTGTGCACATTCTGCCGAACGTGAGCCACGTGTGTCTAGTGCAGCTCTCGCAGCATGTGGTGCAATTCATCAAGGCGGAGGTCATTCTTTCTTACCTCGGGCTAGGCGTACCAGTTGATTCAGTTTCATGGGGCACGATGCTCGCTGAAGCGCAGAGCGAGCTGGTGATCGGCAAGTGGTGGCAGTTGGCGGCAGCGGGTATTTCGATGGCGATTCTGGTGACGGCATTTTCGATGCTCACCGATTCGTTGCGCGATGCACTCGACCCCAAGATTAAATAAGCCAGAGGCCAGCACATGGAAAATATTCTTCAAGTCAAAAACCTTAACGTCAAGTTCCGCCTCGATGGCGGTGCCATATTTGATGCGGTCAAAGGTACCTCATTCGATATACCGCGTAATTCGACAGTCGCGCTGGTCGGTGAATCCGGCAGTGGAAAATCGGTTTCGGCGATGTCGATCGTGCGTCTGCTGCCGCGCGAACAGGCCATCATTTCGCCGGGCAGCGAAGTGTTGTTCAACGGTGAGAATCTTCTCAAGGCGACCGACGCGCGGATGCGTGAAATTCGCGGCAAAGATATCTCGGTTATTTTTCAGGAGCCAATGTCGTCGCTGAATCCGGTATTCTCGGTCGGCAATCAGGTGTCAGAAGTCTTGCGCTTGCATATGGGCATGACCAAGGCGCAGGCATGGACGCGCTCGGAAGAGTTATTGAACGAAGTCGGCATACCAAATCCAAAATTGCGGATGAATTCGTATCCGCATGAACTATCCGGAGGCCAGCAACAGCGGGTGATGATCGCGATGGCCATTGCGTGCGAGCCCAAACTGCTGATTGCCGACGAGCCAACCACGGCGCTGGATGTCACCATTCAGAAGCAGATTCTTGATCTCATCGCCAAGCTTCAAGCCTCGCATCACATGTCGGTGCTATTCATCACCCATGATCTTGCGGTCGTGGGCGAAATTGCCGATACGGTTGTCGTCATGCAAAACGGCGAAATTAAAGAGCAGGGCACGGCCAAACAAATTTTTGAATCGCCTCAGCATCCGTACACAAAGGCGTTGCTCATGTGTCGCCCCAACGTGAGCAAGCGTCCGATGCGTTTGCCGGTGATCGAGGATTTTATGGGCACCGCTGGCTTACAGCCGGAACATCTTGCCGAGCGTCATCGCGGTTATGCCCCGGGCGATAAGATTGTGCTGGAAGTAAAAAACCTCTCCAAGCATTTCCAATTGAAGGAAGGCTTGTTCAAGAAACGCGATGTACCCGCCGTTAAAGGGGCGACATTTAAGCTTGCGCGTGGCAAAACCCTGGGGCTGGTTGGCGAGTCCGGCTCGGGCAAGACCACCGTGGGCCTGACGCTGATGCGTTTGCATTCGGCCAGTGGCGGGGAAGTGTTGTTTGATGGTGTTGACCTCCTGAAGCTTTCAGAAAAAGACTTCATGAAGTACAAACGCCGTATTCAGATCGTATTTCAGAATCCGTATGCCTCACTCAATCCGCGTTTCACGGTCGGGCAAATTCTGCTGGAGCCGATGGCCATTCACAACATCGGCAAAGATGAGCAAGAACGCGTGCAGATGGCGATGGCTTTGTTGAAGCGAGTAGGCATGCCGGAAGTGTCGTTCTACAAATACCCGCATGAGTTTTCAGGTGGCCAACGTCAGCGTATTGCAATCGCCCGCTGCCTGACCATGAAGCCAGATGTGCTGATCTGCGATGAATCCGTTTCCGCGCTCGACGTATCCGTGCAGGCGCAAGTGCTCAATCTTCTCCAAGATTTGCAGGACGAATACAAGATGAGCTACATCTTCATTTCACACGATTTGGCAGTCGTGAAATATATTTCTGATCAGGTGATGGTGATGTCGGACGGCGATGTCGTCGAAGTCGCCAACTCGGATGAAATTTATCTCAATCCGAAACAGGAATACACGAAGAAATTGCTGGGATCCATTCCCAAAGGGTGGCAGGAAGAGAAAGCGGCATAGCTGGGCGTTTTAATTATATAATTGTGTAGAACGCCATCTGGCGCGGCTTTTCAAGGCTTTTATGCCTGAAAGCCGCGCCAGTGCTAGAATTTGCTAAAATTTTCTAATCTGATTACGTCCGCAAATTCTTGTTAAAAAACGCCACCGTCCGCTGCCACGCAAGCGTCGCTGCCTTCTCGTCATATCGCGGTGTCGTATCGTTATTAAAGCCGTGCTCCGTGCCGGGGTAATTAAACATTTCGTATTTGACGCCAGCCGCTTTCAACGCCGTTTCATAGGCAGGCCAGCCAGCGTTGATGCGCTCGTCTTTTTCCGCGTAGTGAACCAGCAGCGGGGATTTGATCCTCAAAGCATCCGCAGCAGGTGCCTGACCGCCATAAAAAGGCACAGCGCCGCCAAGGTCTGGAATGCGTGTGGCCAGCAGATTGGCAATGCCACCGCCATAACAGAACCCCACCACGCCGACTTTGCCGGTGCACTCGGGCAGTGCTTTTAGAAAGCCCGCCGCGTTGATGAAGTCGTTGCGCGATTTCGGCTGTTCCAGTTTTGCGAACAATTCGCGCGCTTTGTCTTCGTCGCCCGGATAGCCGCCGAGCGGAAATAGCGCGTCGGGTGCGAACGCGACAAAGTTATCCAGCGCCACGCGGCGGGCGACATCTTCAATGTGCGGATTGAGTCCGCGATTCTCATGCACCACCAGTACGCCGGGAAGTTTACCAGGTGATTTCGCGGGGCCGACCAGATAGCCGCGCATCTTGCCGTAACCGTCAGGGGATGCGTATTCGACGTACTTGCCAACGATGCGCGGGTCGTCTTTTTTTACTTGCTGCGCGTCCGCAAATTTCGGATTCAGTGCATCGAGCAGCATTGTCGCGGTCATGCCGCCGACCGCGTATTTTGTCGCCCGGTTAAGGAATACACGGCGGTCGATTGCCCCGTGCACGTACTGGTCAAATAGCTTCATTACTTCGGGGTCGAAATCGCTGGCAGTTTTTAGTGGCATTGGAGTCTCCGGTAAAAAATATGTGAGTTCAGGATTGACGGAAAGTTGCATCTAGAGACGACAGACAATTCGCGTTCGACCAAGATACTATGCCGAAGATTGCCCGCAGACGCCGGCAGCCAATTCGCGCGTGAGTTGGGCGGCTGGGATTTCCTTGCATCCGCTTGCATTCTGGCCGGACCACAGCGGCGAGAAATCGCCTGAGCCTTTGCTTTCGGCGCTGGCGCGCAACGGCGCGATGGCCGCGGTGGCGAGTGGGAAAGCGGGTGCAGCCGCGTTGATGGGCCCCAACTCTTTCATGATGCGGTTTACGATTCCGCGCGCAGGGCGGCCGGTGAAGAGGTTCGTGAGCGCCGTGTGGCGGGCAGCGTCACTCTTCAACGCGGCACGATGTACAGCGCTGGTGGTCGCCTCATTGCAAAGCAAATAAGCCGTTCCGATTTGTACGCCAGCCGCGCCGAGTGCTATCGCAGCCGCAACACCGCGCGCATCCACAATGCCGCCTGCAGCGATCACTGGGAGCTTCACCGCGCGCACTATTTGCGGCAACAGCGCCAGCGTACCAACTTGGGACGTCAGATCATCCGACAAAAATATGCCGCGATGCCCGCCCGCCTCGAGCCCTTGCGCGATGACGGCATCGACGCCATGCGCTTCGAGCCAAAGCGCCTCTTCAACGGTTGTTGCCGATGAAAGAATTTTCGCGCCCCAAGCTTTTACGCGCGATAACAATTCGAATGAAGGCAAGCCAAAATGAAAGCTCACCACAGCAGGCTTGAATTCGCCAAGCACGTCGGCGGCTTCAGCAGTGAAGGGCAAGCGTCCCGGCCCAGCGGGAATAGTGTCCGCATCGATGCCATGTTCGTTGTAATAGGGCGCCAGCGTCAACCGCCAAGCCGCTTCGCGCTCTGCATTTGGCGTGGGTGGCGCATGGCAGAAGAAATTCACGTTGAAAGGCTTGCTGGTTTGCGCCTTGATCGCCGCCAGTTCGTGGCACATGGCGTCAAGACCCAGCATGGCGCAGGGCAATGAGCCCAACCCGCCTGCATTTGAAACCGCCACCGCCAGCGCGCTGCCTTGCACACCCGCCATCGGTGCTTGAATGATTGGGATCTGGATTCCCAGTAATTTTTGCAGTGTCATCGTGCGTTAAGTTCTGATGGACGGTTCAGGCCGGTCACTCTGGTATCTCGTAATCGTGCCTTTTTTCGCGATCCTCGGACAGGTATTGCACGAACTCCCAATCATTTCCATCAGGGTCGTAGAAGTAGACACGTTGACGATATGGGTGTGCGTTCGGCGGCGTTGAGTCTTGGTAGCCCGCCGCGCTGAGGCGCTGATGTACAGCGGCGACATCATCAACCTCAAAAGCGATGTGGTTCAAACCCGGTCGGCCTTTGTAGGGCTTTCCGCGCTTCTCGGCGTCGGGTTTTGCTTCATTCAACGCAATGTATGTCTCGTCAGAGCCAACGTGAACCCAACGCGAGCCGTCCGGCTCGGTCGTATCGCGGCGAATCCGGAACTCCGGGAAAGCAGTCAACAGAAAGCGAACGACGCCGTCGACATCGTGAACACAAATGTTGGCATGTTCCAAACGCACAAGCATGAGAGTACTTCCGCGTTAGCGAGGGGTTAAGGCGTTGCCGGTGTTCGGATACCGGCGTTTGACTTCTGCGACCGACCCGGCAATGAGTGCCTCAAGGACCTTGACATCAAGGTCCGCCAGGCGCTTGAAATACAGACAGGATTTACCCATCTTGTGTCTTCCGAGCTTGGCCAAGCGCTCGGCTTGTTCGGGATTCTCCGCAATGAGGTAGACGACTAGTTCCTTCCCGCGGACTGCGAAGCCAGTGAGACACGCGTCGCCTGTGTGGCCACTCTCGTACGTGTAGGTGTACGAGCCATAGCCTACGATGCTTGGCCCCCACATCTTTGGCTGCTGCTTCGTCACCCGCTTGCACATGGCCATGATGGCCTTACAGTCGGTCAACTGCTCGGGACTGGCTCTGGACGCCAAGTACGCATTGATACTCGCATTCGTGGGTTTGGTCTTGGTCTCTGACATAGGAGGCTCCGTACTAGTGGCGTGAGCAAGGCTTGTGGTGAGTGCGACGCTTAACGTCAAAATTGAACGGCGCGCCGCTTTTGGCGCGTCCGCTCGGATGCCGGGTTGGGCTTCAATGGAGGTGCTCGCTTGGCGCACCAAGAAGTGCGATAGAAATGTTGGTCAATTTGTCAAGGCAGTTCGTCGCTAGGGCGCTTACGGTGTCAGCCTTCATCGGCTCATTCAGTTCCTTTCCCGCAGCAGAGGCGAGTAAGCCGTCTGGCCGAGTTGTGGCATTGAAACCAGCAGAGCGCGGATCGCTATGAACCAACTTGTGCAGCACGGTTCTAGCCGCTTGCCGTTCCTCCTCAGAACCCTGCCCCATTACCAAGTCTAGGAGGCTGTCAAACGTGGGTTGCGATTTGCGGGGCCAACCATTGTTCCAAGCGTCTATTGCTGCTAGATCGTCCTTAAGGTGGTAGATCATGCCCGTTCTCTCGATCAGTGGGCGCATAAGAATGCCCGCCGAGAAAAGGTAGGCCTGACGTATGAGTTCTCGCATACTCAACGCAATACTTATCCCTTGAGGAATGATTTCTACGGCTGCGATCTGAATGGCGGTCAAATCGGTCGCGAACGTTCGCGCTCCAAGCTGGCGATGCACAGCCATAGATTTTGTGATGGTGCGGTCAAAAAGTACGAGCAGCGGCCGGCCAAGGTATGGCTCATTGTCCGGCGTGAAAATGGGAACGATTGACAAAGGATTGGACTAGATCTTTGAGGCGCAACGCAATGTAGGGGGCAAAGCATCCGCATAACATTCCGCGCTGCTCCCTATCATTCCAGAAAAATTGTGGAAATCTCTCTTGCAATCAAATGCTTCTGCACATAAACTGTATACATATACAGCCATAACAGAATCGTGTTTTCCAGCACTCATAAAACCTCAGTCGTTGGCTCAACTTTCGCTAACAAACGACAGTCTAGCAACGCGTTTCCGCCACGGCAATCGGTAAAAATTCTCGATCAACCGCGTGGGTTTACAGTATTTTTATCGCAGCAGGCGTGCTGAAGAGGCTGATCTCCACAGGCTTCTTTTTTCATTCATTGGTCGGGTACGCGACATCCAGCAAGCGTAATTTCCCTGAAATGAACGCAGACTGGCTATCGTTACCAGCCTCGGCAAGTGCGAGCACATAACTTTCGCGGGCCTTAGCAAACCGACCAAGTTCGAGCAGCCAATCCCCTTGCGCGATCAGGCCAAATGGAAATTTTTCAGGCAACGCTGATAGCAACGGTGTGAGCAAGCGCAAGCCTTCCTCAGCGCCATGCACCTTGGCCACCGCAACGGCATGTCCGAGACGCGCTACCGGAGATTGATCAATCAACAAAAGCGTTGCATACAAGCTAAGTATTGCCGACCAATTTGTTTGGCCATAACTGGCGGAGAGGGCGTGTTCTGCGGCGATGCCTGCTTGCAAATGCGTGCTGGTCAACTGATCGGTGTCGCGCGCCAAATCCAGATGCCGCATCCCCAATGCGATCATGTCCTGATCCCAGCGTTCGCGTGGCTGCTGCGGTAGCAGCAACATGCCTCCCATTGCGTCAACGCGCGCATCAAGTCGTGCACCGTGCAGCAGCAACAGTGCGGCCAGCGCGTGAACGTCAGCATGGGCCGACACCGGGTGCGCAGACATTGCGCGCGCAAGGGTGATGGCTTCCATGCAAATTTCCTTGCGCTGCACTTCGCTATTGCTGCCCGAGTGGTAGCCCTCGTTGAACATGAGATAGATAGTCGCGAGCACTGCGCGCCGCCGCGCGGGCAGGGCTTCGGGTGGCGGGGTGGACAAATCGATCTGCTGCGAAGTAATGATTTTTCGCGCACGGGCGAGGCGCTGGGCCAATGCGGTCTCGTTGGTCAGTAGACCTGCGGCGATCTCACGCAAGCTGAACCCGCATAACGCCTTCAATGCCAACGCGACTTGCGCTTCGATCGGCAATGCGGGATGGCATATCGCGAACAGCAGCCTCAATTCGTCATCATGGAGCTCGCGCGCGAACGCAGGTTCGCTGTGGCACTCGGCGAGGAAATCATCCTCGCCGAGTGCCACCTGCTTGCCTTCACGCCGCAAACCGTCAATGGCGTGATTGCGCGCGACATCAAATAGCCAACCTGCTGGATTGGCGGGTTGCCCTGCCAACGGCCATGACTTGAGTGCTTTCAGCATGGCCGCCTGCACTGCATCCTCGGCACGCTCGAGCGATGCCAGACCTAACGTTCTGGTCAGTCGCGCGACGATGCGCCCGTACTGATGCCGAAATAAAAACTCAAGCGATTGCATGCGACCGCACGCGATTAGTGCGACTGATGCGCCGTTAGTCGTTGAGTTTCTCTATGGCGCGAAGCTCGATCCAATTATTGCCCCACAGGTGCGGGCAGGCCTCGGCGAGCTTGTACGCTTTTTCAGCGGTGTCGGCCTTGATAATAAAAATGCCGCCAATCACGTCTTTGGCTTCGGCAAAGGGGCCGTCACTGATCAGAACCTTATTGTTGCTTCGACGCATGATCTTGCCGCCGTCATCGGTAAGCTTTTCGCCGACGGCCAAGTGCCCTTTCGCGGCCATCTCACCCGCCCATGCGCTGTAGCGCGTGATGATCTCCTGCATCTCGGCTGGCGAGAGAGTGGCGTAATCAGACGGGTTTTCATGCAGCAGTAACAGGTATTGATTCATCTCGTTCTCCATTGTGGTCGGAAGCGAAATTGCCGTCGACAACAGTTGATCGAATACGCAGTGCCGATTATGACGCTGACAATAAAAAAAGATTGGCGTGACTGCGCGTAGACATTGTTGCAATCGCGCAACATCGTTACCGAGTCCGGTCGCTAAAGATCACCACACCATTGTGGTGACCGTCGCCAAATTTGCCTTGATCGCGACAGGGTTCGCGATTTTCCTGCGTGCCGTGCGTCATGCCGTCACACATCGCCACAAATACAAATTTCTCGTTGCGATAACGAATGCGTCGGTGCAATGCGTCGCCATGTGCTCGTTGATGATGCGTCCTTGCAAACCGTAGCCACCGCATCGTGGTGTGCCTGCGGATCATCTATCGACCGACTACAACATGGAGAGTTTCATGCGCAAAACAAACCAGGTAGGCCAATCTTTTGTCACAAGACCGAGCATCATTGCCACGAGTATCGCCATTTCGTTGATGGCTGCACAGTCCGGCTATGCGCAACAGGCAGCAGCACCAGCAGATGCCGCGCAAAAAACAGAAAAGATAGAAGTCACCGGCACACGCATCCCGCCACCAAATTTGGAAGGTGCAAGCCCGATCACGGTCATCGATGCAAAATCGATTCGGGTGGACGGGGTACGGTCGGTAGAAAATTTGCTCAATAACTTGCCGCAAGTGATTGCCGATCAGGGCGGCAACGTTTCCAACGGTTCCACGGGTACGGCGACGGTGAACCTGCGGGCACTCGGTCCCACGCGCACTCTTGTGCTTGTGAACGGTCGGCGTCTGCCAGCGGGCACAGCACGCGCGGGCAACGTCAGTCCGGCACCGGACTTGAACCAGATCCCCGCGCCGCTGATCAAACGTGTGGAAGTGCTGACTGGTGGTGCCTCCGCCATTTACGGCTCCGATGCTGTTGCTGGTGTGGTGAATTTCATCATGAACGATAAGTTCGAAGGCGTGCAGTTCGAAGTTAACCAAAGTTTCTTCAATCACCAGCAGCACGACAAAACTGGTGTTGCGGACATGATTCGTGCGCGCGGTATTTCAAATCCTGCTGGTTTTACAGTACCGGGTGACAAGAGTTCAGATGGCAAAATATTCGACATGAGCATGTTGATGGGCGGTAACTTTGCTAACGGCAAAGGCAACGCCACCGTGTTCTTCAATTACAAGAAAGAAGACGAGTTGCGACAGTCCGAGCGTGATTTTAGCGCCTGCTCGATCGGCAACGCGACTGTCGACACCACCAATGTCTTCAACGGCATCAGCTTTGGGCCCGGTCTCAGATGTGGCGGCTCGGGCACCAGCTTCCCTGGTCGTTTCTTTGTTGCTACCCCCGGGCAGCGCACTGTAGCTAACGCGGCGGGCAACACGCGGGCTTATGTTGCCGCCAACGATCAGTACAATTTTGCGACCTTGAGCTTTTTTCAGCGACCTTCTGAACGCTATGGTTTCAACGCCTCGGCCAACTACGATATTCTGGCGAACGCGAAGCTCTATTCGGAGTTTTCGTTTCACGATGATCGCACCACGGCGCAAATTGCGCCGTCGGGACTGTTCGGCTTCGACGCTTCGCTCGCAGGTCGCAACCCGATCTATTTCGAAAATCCATTCCTGTCTGCAGATTGGAAACGTGATCTTGGCTTTACCGCTGCCTCGAGGCCCGGTGACACGGCCGACGCGCTTATCTTTCGCCGCAACATCGAAGGGGGTGGGCGACAGGATGATATCCGCCACACGTCGTTTCGCACGGTCATTGGTGTAAAAGGCGATTTCGCGACACATTGGAACTACGATTTGTTCGCGCAGTCCGGGAAAGTCATTTACCAAAACACCTACAAGAATGACTTCTCGAAAGTCCGCACGGGGCAGGCGTTGGATGCGGTGCGTGACCCTGCCGGCAATATCGTCTGTCGGTCGGGCGCCGCTGGGTGCGTGCCTTACAATATTTGGGCGCTAGGCGGCGTCACGCCGGAAGCACTTGCCTTTCTGTCAGCCCCCGGCTTTCAGAGCGGCTCCACCGAACAAAAAGTCCAAGGCGGCAGTCTTTCGGTTGATCTCGGCGTCTACGGCATGAAAATGCCGGGTGCCAAAAACGGCGTCGGTCTGGCATTTGGCGTTGAGCGACGTAACGAAAGTATAAGACTCGAAACCGACAGTCTTTTTTCAACCGATGACTTGGCCGGACAAGGCGGCGCAACGGTCGGACAAGCAGGTTCCGTTACGGTGAAAGAATTCTTCGCAGAGGTGCGCGCGCCGTTGATCGAAGGCCGAAGCTTCGCCCATCTGCTGAGCGTCAATGGCAGTTTCCGGCACTCGGATTACAACATCGGCCAGAAAACAAATTCATATGGGTTTGGTGCCGAATGGGCTCCTGTCGAGAGTATTCGCACTCGCGGCAGCTACCAGCGTGCCGCGCGTGCAGCGAACGTCTCTGAGCTGTACGCGTCACCGGTAATACAGTTGTTCAATTTCAACGCGGACCCCTGCGGCCCGTCGATGGTCAATACGGCGGCAGAGTGCGCGCGAAGCGGGCTACCCGCAAATCTGTATGGCAGCGCAGTGCTGGATAGCCCCGCAGGGCAATTCAACGCGCTAGCGAGCGGAAATGCAGGATTGGTGCCTGAGGTCTCGGACAGCTACACCATCGGCGTGGTGCTCACGCCGATCAAGAACCTGAATTTGACGTTGGATGTTTTCGACATCAGGGTGGAAAGCGTTATCCTCAATACCCCCCCTGCCATCGCCTTGGCGCAGTGTTTGACGACTGGCAACCCCGCGTATTGCAGCTTGATCCAGCGCGACCGTCTCGGCACGCTTTGGGCATTGCCTACCGGCAATATTATTTCTCCTACGCGTAACCTCGGCAAGCTGAAGACATCAGGAATAGACGTCGGTGCCAGTTATACGCACAAGCTCGACGGCTATGGGTCGCTGACCATTGATGCGCTGGGGACGTACACCAAGAAATTTATCCTCGAGCCGATTGTGGGGTTAGGTGAGTACGACTGCGCGGGGTTCCATGGTGGCACCTGCGGTGCACCGCAGGCGAAGTGGCGTCACAAGATGCGTGCCTCGTGGGAGACGCCGTGGAACGTGGACGTCGCCGTGACATGGCGGCATATCGGCAAAGTGAAGCAAGAAGGAACCAGCTCTTCGCCACTTTTGCAAACTGTCGTATTTCCATTTGACGAAGTGAGTGCTGCTGCCAACTTCATGGATATCGCAGCTTCGTGGGCATTTTCAAAGCGTCTCACGGTTCGCGGTGGCATCAATAACTTCCTCGACAAGGATCCACCGCTCAGCTCGCTACAGGGCGCATCGTTTGGCAACGCCAACACCTATCCGCAGGTATACGACGCAACGGGTCGCCGGGTGTTTCTCAATCTCACGGCAACGTTCTAAATCAATCCCGCGCTACTGGTAATCCTCAGCTCCAGACCAGTCGGGTGGTCCCGACTGGTCGTCTTAATTCATTGAAAGGGATATAGATATGCAGGCAGCAAAAAAGCAATTGGCGTACGCGATCACCGCGCTTTGTACCGGTGCAATCGGCTCTGGTGCTGCGGTTGCCCAACAGGCGGTGGCACCGCAGAAAATTGAAAAAATAGAAGTTACAGGCTCGAACATCAAGCGCGTTGATTCAGAGACGCCATCTCCAATTCAGGTCATCACCCGTGAGGACATTGTACGAAGTGGCAGCAACAGCGTTGCTGAATTGTTGCGCAATATTCCTTCCGTCCTCGGTGGATCGCTAAACGATTTCAATGCTGGTAGTGGTTTTGCACGCGGTACACAATCGGTATCGCTGCGTGGTCTGGGTTCGGTCGCGACGTTGGTGTTGGTTAATGGTCGCCGTGTTGAAACCGCGCCAGTTGCTGATCCCAATCTCGGTCAGGGCGCGGCGTTTAACTTGAACGTCATTCCAGTTAGTGCTATTGACCGCATTGAAATTCTAAAAGACGGCGCATCGGCTATTTACGGCTCCGACGCCATCGCGGGTGTCGTCAATATCATTTTGCGCAAAGACTATAAGGGAGGCGAAGTCGCCTACTCTGGCCGGCAAAATTACGAAAGTGCGTTCCGTAGCCAAACAATCTCCGGCACGGTTGGGTTCGGCGACATCGCCAAAGATCGCTATAACGTGTTGGCTTCCGTTGAATATTTCAAGCGCGATGCAACGAGTATCTATGACGTAAAAAACGTGCAGACGCAGTTGTACACAACATTAACCAATCGGCTGATCCCGAACTCGACAGCAAGCTACCCCGCCAACCAGCGCCGCGAAGCGGTCAACGGCAATGGCAACTTCAGTGTTGTTCTGCCGATCGATCCTCGGTGTCCGCCGGAGTTGAGGTTCACCGCCGGCACGTTGTGTCGTTCCAACACTTTTGACTTCACCAATGGTGAGGCCAAGACAGAGCGTAAAAGCATCTTCACGCGGGGAACGATAGAAATTTCACCAACGCTCAGCGCCTTTGGTGAGTTCCGTTTTACTCGCGCCGAAACCCAGTTTATCGGCGCACCGCCAGCGTTGGATGCGGCAGCACCAACGACCTGGTTTAACGCCGCTGGACAGCGGTTCGGCTATACCCTGTTCTTGCCGGTCGGGCATCCAGATAATCCCAATCCATTCCGGCTGGGTCTTCGTTATCGTTTCATTGATTTGGGTAAAACGGTCAATGACGTTCGGAATGATTCCGCCACCGCTGTCGCTGGTCTGAGCGGCACATGGAGGACATGGGATTGGGAAAGCGCCCTGGTGTTTGGCAAATCTGAGCGGGAAGATGTCAGCAACGGCACACTTTTTTTCCCTGCGTTGCAAGCGGCGGTTGCCAATGGAACCTATCGTTTTTTTGGCAGTAATAGTCCCGCGTTACTTGCTTCACTGACGCCGCTCAAAGGCACTAACGGCGAGAGTAAAAACACCGGCTGGGATTTAAAGGGCTCGACCGAGTTGTCGCAGATGGCAGGCGGTCCACTCGCGCTGGCGACGGGGCTTCAATTACGCAAAGAAGACTTCGATATCGTGACTGATCCACGCGTTGTTGCCGGTGACTTCGTTGGGCAGGCGTCCAGCACCGTTCACGGTTCGCGCAATGTGTCCTCGATCTACGGCGAGCTTTCGGTGCCATTCGTCAAGAATGTGGAAATGCAATTAGCTGCACGTTACGATCGCTATAGCGACTACGGCAATTCCACCACACCGAAAGTCGGCATCAAATGGACGCCGACCAACAAGGTGGCGCTGCGCGCAACGTATGCGGAGGCTTTCCGAGCGCCATCGCTGTTGCAAATTTCATCGGGTAACGTGCAATCTTTCAACGCCAACCTTAACGATCCCCTGCGGTGTGGCAGGCCCGGCGCAAACGTGGACGATTGCAGCACTGGTAATGGTGGCACGGGCAAGAATATATCCAGCCTGATTTCGGCCAATACCAAACTGCAACCTGAGCGATCCAAGAGCTACACATTCGGGTTCATCTTTTCGCCGACCAACAACATGTCGGCATCAGTAGACTATTTCAATATCCATCGCCGCGATTTTATCGACCGCTTTGATTCGCAGACCGTGATCAACAATGAATTCGTTGCCGGTTTTACGGGTGGCACTGTATTCCGCGACCCCAATCAGGCGACATGGCTACCCGGCGTCGCAAACTCAGGCCCAATTCAAAGCACTATCCGGCGCTTTGATAACTTCGGCGAGGCCATCGTGGCTGGTCTTGATTTGGACGTCAATGCCAATTTCAATTTCGGCGAAAACGGCAAACTTAGACTCACTGGCCAGGGAACTTATTTGACCAAAACCGATTGGTCTCTCGTCAAGGGCGGCCCGTTGGTGAGCGGACTCGGCAACTTTTACATCTTTGAGACACCGCGTGTGAGAGGTACCTGGAGCGCGACGTGGGAGTACGGCGACTTCTCGTTGCTGGGTCGCTACAACTACACTAGCAAATGGGTCTACGGCGACCCAGTGAGCGGCTGCTATGTTTCCGCTGCAACGGTCGCTGCGATTGGTGGCAAATGCGAAGTCGACAAGTGGGCAACCATCGATCTTGGGCTCACCTACACAGGTTTCAAGAACATTTCGGTTTCGTTGCTGGCCAGTAATATCACTGGGCGCGATGCGCCGTATGATCCCAATCAGATTGCGCTCGGATTCAACCCAACTTTTCACAGCGGACAGGGGATTAATTACGCGTTTAACGCATCGTATAAGTTCAAATAGCCAGACTAAGAGAGTCTCAAAACAGGCGGAGCAACGTGCTCCGCTTGTTGCATTTGTGCGCATGCTCTGGTGCTGATGTCTGCTACTATATTTACACACGCTTAGATCATGGATTCTTGATGCAAACTCGACCCGCTACGTTAGTGTTGCAATAGTGGCAATGAACATTCATGACTAAACTTTTTCTCAAATTGTGGTTATTGATTCTGCTCGCATCGCTGACATCGCTTCAAATTCAGAAGTTTGTTTTCAATTGGTCGATGGAAAACACGGCTGCCCAAAATTCGAACGAACGATTCCGGCGAACTTACGTGATGATCGAGGAGGTGCTGGCACCGTTTCCAAAGACGGAATGGCCGGCGCGTTTTGAGCGCCTCAAGGAAAGAGTGGGCTCGCCCGACGTGTTTTTGGGGCCATCGCAGATTTTGAGCATGGAAGAGTTGGTTAAAGAAAGGGCGTTTTCCGCAGAGATAATGGAGCTGATTCAATCTCAAAAGCCATACTCTCTGAACTTGCCAAATGGCAAGGGGTATGAAATTTTCCATACCATTTTGGGAACCAACTTTGTTGTTGTTTTGAAAGCGCCGTTTGCCCGACAGCAACCCATGCTGATATTTGGATTTTTTACGTCCACGCAGTTCACCTGGTTCGTTGAGTCGTCCGTGTATGCGCTCGCGATTCTTTTCTGGATGCGTTTTTTCCGGCGCGATATGCTCGTTCTGGAAAAGGCGGCTCATCGTGTCGGGGATGGACATTTTGACTTCCACGTTGATGTCGGCAGGGGGGCAGCTCTGTACCCGCTCGCTGATTCATTCAACAAAATGAAAGAACGTATTGCGGCTTTGCTGGGGTCACATAAAAATTTGACGAATGCCGTTTCGCACGAGTTCCGAACGCCGATCACGAGATTACGTTTCCGCCATGAGTTGGCAATTCACGCTGAAACGCTAGACGCAAAGAATCATGAACTCCAACTCATGAATTCGGCGATAGATCAACTCGATGATCTCTCTACTGAATTACTTGAGTACGCAAGACTCGACCGCGAAGACCCCAAGCTTGATATCGGGCCCATTGATGTCGAGCCTTGGCTCAATGAGCTTGCAGAAGACGCGCGTGAATTGGCGACTGCGACCGGGCGCGACGTGCAGATCAGTGTTCATTCGGGCTGTGAGGTGGTCGACGGCGACCACCGCTATCTTTCCCGCGCCGCAGCTAATTTAATACAAAACGCAGTTCGTTATGCCAGACAAACAGTTGAAATAAGGGTGGGGATGGTTGATGGCAAGCGTTACTTGCATGTGGACGATGATGGCGAGGCGATCCCGCCTATGGACCGCGAACGCTTATTCGAGCCTTTCACGCGACTCGATAACAGCCGCGACCGCCAATCTGGCGGCGCGGGTATTGGATTGGCCATCGTGAAGCAAATTGCTCGCTGGCACGGGGGCATTGCGCAAATTTCTGAATCCAAATTAGGCGGTACGCGCGTCTCAATTACATGGTGATTGCAGCAAGCCATACCACACTGTTTCGATAGCTGCTTTGATTGACAAGAACACCGGAGGGCACACTGATGAACGCAATGAACGAGACAAGTGCACTTGACAGTATCAGCGCCGATGTCACCCGCGTGCTGCTGGTCGAAGACGACGCCGACCTCTCTCGCGCCATTTCTGATTATTTGGGCAAGCAGGGCATTGACGTATTGGTGGAAGGCCGTGGTGACCGCGCGTTGGCGCGAATCCATGACGTGAAACCTGATCTGGTGATCCTCGATGTGATGCTTCCCGGAAAAGATGGCTTCGACGTTTGCCGCGAATTACGCGGTGGCGGCTCGAACATACCTGTGATTATCTTGACAGCCAAGGAAGAAGATTTCGATCAAGTGCTCGGCCTCGAGCTCGGTGCCGATGATTATCTTGCGAAACCCGTGCAACCGCGCGTGCTGCTAGCCCGCATCAAAGCCATCACACGTCGAGCGCACGCGCATGCCACATCAGCCGCAGAGGGCGAAGTGTTGCAATTTGGGCGTTTGTGTATCCACGGGCTTAACCGTGAGGTGTCGCTGGGAGTTCGTCGGATTGAGCTCTCGCCGGCAGAGTTTGATTTACTCTGGTTGCTCGCCACCAACGCTGGCAAGGTTATGCAGCGTAACGACATCCTGAAATCGCTGCGCGGCTTGCATTACAGCGGCGCGGATCGTTCTGTTGATGCGAGACTTTATCGCTTGCGGCGACGCTTTGGTGCTGACAAAGAGGCGTCGTGGAAAATCAAGACGGTGCGACCGCATGGCTATATGTTTTGCCTCGAGCCTTGGTAGACACGAAATTCAACTGTGCGAGTGTTCACCTGAAGCGGAGATGATATGAAAATGCGATTGGTGAGGGAATTAATGGTGATTGTCGTTACGTCAAGCGTTTTGCTTGCCGCTGCTGCGCAGACGTCACCTCAGAGTACAAACCCGGCAACTGCGCCAAGCGCAACAACGAAGTTATTTATTGTCCACTTCACGACCGGGGCAGGATGGGATACGACGAAGCCGCCGAATGAGCAAGTCGGGATGAAGGAGCATTCAGCCAATCTGGCACGCCTGCGCGCTGAGGGCAAGCTGCTGGCAGGCGCGCGCTACAAGGATAGTCAGGCCGATAAGGGCATGATTGTCGTGCGGGCGACGAATCGGGAAGCGGTCTATGCCGAACTGACCGACGACCCGATGGTTGCAGCAAGGCGCTTCAGCGTTGATATTGCCGAATTCAAACCGTTCTACGATGGCTATATTCCACGTTCAGTGCGCGTCGATGCCACCAAGCCGCTCACAAAGTTTGCATGGTTAGCGGGATGTTGGGAGGGCCGTAATGGGAGCGTGACTTTTCGCGAACACTGGATGCCAGAAGCGGGAAGAACGATGCTCGCGATGTCGCGAACGATGCGCGAAGACAAGGTGATTAGTTATGAGGCGATCAGACTTGAGCTAGACGCTGATGGCCAGACGCCGGTGTACATACCGACACCATCAGGGCAAAAAGAAACGCGGTTCAAATTGGCTTCAGCGACTGAGGGAAAATTTGTATTTGAAAATTTGCAACATGATTTTCCACAGCGAATTATTTATCAGCAAAATGCTGATGGAAGCTTGTTCGCGCGTATCGAAGGGATGCGCGGCGACAAGCTGCGTGGAACGGATTTTCCGATGAAACGTGCGAGCTGCGAATAACGTAGATCGCCATTTGGTGCGGTCTACAGAGCACTTTATGCCTGAAATGCCCGCCAGTGCTAGAGCTATCAAATTTTTGATGCCACCCGAATATTAGCCACCAGGTCGACCGGGTGGCGGTTTGACCGCGGGGCGTGCCGTCACTGGCGGTGTAGTCGTCACGGTGCGGCCTGATCCTGCCGCGATGCCGAGCCAGTCCCATCTTCCCTGTGCGATGGCTTCAAGAATCGTGTTCCGGTTTTGCTGCGCGGCCAGATACACGTTTGGGGCAAGTTCATTGAACTGCATGTAGGCTTCGAGCGAATCATAGCCACAGGCACCTTGATAGGCGCAGCCATTCAACACCCGCAATGAATCAGCACTACAGTTTGCACCGCGATCACAGGCCGCCAGCGTCCACGCAGAGCCCCAGTCGCGTGCGCTGAACGGGTCGCCCGATGCACCCAAGCGCCGATCCACCAGTTGCGTTGAATTCCATGTCAGCAGCGGGCCGGCGCGTTGAATCGCAAATGGATCACCGCTCGCGAGTCCATCGCGTAGCAACGAGAGCTGATCTTCAGTCAAGCGCCTTCCCTCAACGCCACGGGCAGCGTTGCCGCGGCTCTGCTCAGTGAATTGGTTTGCAGCCACAGCAACCTTGGCACCTGGGTTGCCTGCTGCGGCCGCTTCGACGTACAACCGTGCCGCTTCGGCGGCGGTAATGTTTGTGCCTGCAAACCCATCGCACATCGTACTCACGCGATTAAATGCTTCGAGGCGTTTTTGATTGTTAGGGTCGTTTTCTTTGAGGCGATTCTGGAAACGCTCCCGATCAGCATCTGATACGCCGGCGGCACTC
>JANNRY010000186.1:0-1966 GCA_031401935.1 Betaproteobacteria bacterium
ACTCCGCCTGCGGGAGTACCCCCAGCCAACATGCCAATGGATCACATGAAGGGCGGCATGATGCATTCTGATTCCATGAAGAAGTCGATGATGATGGGCATGGAAGGCATGCAGAAGATGCCGATGTCGGGCGACACCGATAGAGACTTCGCGATGATGATGAAAATGCACCATCAACAGGGCGTGGAAATGGCGCAAATGCAGCTTCAGCATGGTAAATCGCCAGCCATGAAAACGATGGCAAAGAATATTATTTCAGCGCAGAAAAAAGAAATCGCTGAATTCGACAAGTGGCTTGCAAAACGGAAATAGGTGGAACGAAACGCGTCCGTGAGTATGTCGGTCCCGGTACCCACACTCTCGAGCAATTCGCAACAGCTCCAGTTGGCGCTGTTTGAGTGGGACGTCGACGGCGGAGCAGGCGCATGGATATTGGAGCCGGAGAGTCCACTGTGCAACGTGCCACCCGACACCCCGCCGTTGGCAAATGCGGAACTGGTGCAACTTCACATTCGGGTGATTGCGCTTGAAAACCTGGTGACGTCCTTGCTATCTGAAGCGTCTGATCGCCAGCGGATGCTTGCGCAAGAAATGGCGGCCTATATTTCACCGAGGCCCGGCGCTACCCAACATCCTGCGACAGTCCGAGCTGCGGCACACATGCTGCGGCTTGTTGGACATGCGCGTCACTTTCACGAATCGTCCGCCTAATCGCCCGGCTTTTATGGTGGTGGCAGGTGTTCAGCAATCCTCACGCTCGCAACAGGAGAACGCCATGAATACGCATGATCATGACCATCACAACGAATTGCACGATGCGCGTGCGCCCCATGCCACCAGCGCGCCGCCCGCATCGACTGTTGATAGGCCTCACACCGATCCGGTATGCGGGATGAAAGTCGCTGCGAATCCAGAAAAGTCGGTCGCGCACGACGGCCAGATATATTTTTTCTGCAGCACGCGCTGCATTGATAAATTCAAGGCCGAGCCGCAGCGATACCTGCGTCCAGCGGAAACAACCGAACCGACGCCTGCACCCGCGCTCGGCACGATCTACACCTGCCCCATGCACCCGGAGGTACGGCAACCTGAGCCCGGCGCCTGCCCCAAGTGCGGCATGACGCTGGAGCCAGAAATGCCAACGCTCGACGAAGGCGAAAATCATGAATTGATTGATTTCCGTCGCCGCTTCTGGTGGACGTTGCCGCTCAGCGTTGTGGTGATGATTCTGGCAATGGCCGGTCATCGCTTCGGATGGATGCAGCCAAACACGCAAAGCTGGGTGGAACTGGTGCTGTCGCTTCCCGTCGTGCTTTGGGCGGGTGCACCGTTCTTTGTGCGCGGCTGGCAATCCCTAATCAACCGCAGTCCGAACATGTGGACGCTAATTTCCATTGGCACTGGTGCCGCATTCATTTACAGCGTTGTCGCCACACTGGTTCCCGGTGCGTTCCCGGAAACCTTCGCGGCGCACGGGCGAATCGGCGTGTATTTCGAAGCGGCAGCCGTCATCATTTCCCTCACGCTATTAGGACAACTGCTGGAACTCAAAGCCCGCTCGCAGACTTCTGCGGCGATCAAATCCCTGTTGCAGCTCGCGCCCAAGACAGCGCGGCGGATCAAGGCTGATGGCGCGGAAGAGGATGTTCCGCTCACGCACATTCACGTGGGCGACCTGCTGCGCGTGCGGCCGGGTGAAAAAGTGCCGGTCGATGGTGCAGTCACGGAAGGCAGCAGTGCCGTGGATGAATCGATGCTGACCGGCGAACCTATGCCCGTCACCAAGCGCCCCGGCGATCCTGTAATTGGCGCGACACTCAATACCAGCGGCAGTCTGGTGATACGTTCTGAAAAAATCGGTTCGCAAACCATGCTCGCGCAAATCGTACAGATGGTCGCACAAGCGCAACGCTCCAAAGCACCGATGCAGCGTATGGCCGATGTCGTAGCTGGCTACTTTGTATTG
>JANNRY010000187.1:0-4578 GCA_031401935.1 Betaproteobacteria bacterium
TGGATGGATTCCCTGATCTGTCGGCCCTCACGCTGCCTGCGCGCGTTGAGGCGCTACGCACCCGTCACGATAAATTTCGTGCCGCAGTTGCGAGCGAACCACGCGCGTCGGATGCGATGGTTGGTGCACTGCTGATGCCGCCGGTTGAGTCTGGATCTGTCGCGGCGGTCATCTACTTCAACCACGTCGGTTATCTGGGCATGTGTGGTCACGGCACCATCGGCGTGATCGCAACGCTGCAATATCTGGGAAAGATCTCGCCGGGCTTGCATCGGCAGGATACGCCGGTCGGCACGGTGACTTGTACGCTGCACGCCGATGGCAAAGTTTCGATTGAAAACATCGCGTCTTATCGTCATCGCAAAGCCGTGCGCGTGGAAGTTGATGGTTTTGGCCCAGTCTCAGGTGACATCGCATGGGGCGGCAACTGGTTTTTTCTTGTTGATGCCAAAGACCGCTCCATCGACCTTGCCAATGTCGGCTCACTGCAAAAATTCACCGAAGCAATTCGGCAAGCCCTCGCCCACGCCAACATCACCGGTCGCGACGGTGAGGAGATCGATCACATTGAATTGTTCGGCGCGCCATCGAGCGCAAATCTGGACAGCAGAAATTTTGTCCAGTGCCCGGGCAACGCTTATGACCGCTCACCATGTGGCACCGGCACCAGCGCAAAATTGGCCTGTCTCGCGGCGGACGGCAAACTCGCGGAAGGCGCGATCTGGCGGCAGGAGAGCATCGTCGGTAGCGTCTTTGAGGGCTCGTATCGACGCGTTGAAGGTAGGGACGGCATTATTCCGACCATCACTGGTCGGGCATTTATCAGCGGCGAAGGTGTGCTGCTGCTGGACCCAGCCGACCCATTTTGCTGGGGCATCGGGCCATTGCAGCGCGACGCAATGCCACAATGAATGCGCCGCTGCCGATGACCGATAAATGACAAATCAGGCGGCCGATGTACTCGTCATTGGTGCCGGCATCATCGGTCTGGCCTGCGCGTTTCGCCTCGCGCGGGAAGGCCAACGCGTTGTCTTGATTGATCGCGACCAACCGGGGCGTGGTGCTTCGTTTGGTAATGCCGGCCACATCGCCACCGAACAGGTATTTCCACTCGCCTCGCCCGAGGTGATGCGCGGCGCGTTGCGTTACCTTTTTGATCGCGAAAGCCCATTGCGCATTCGGCCTACGTATCTGCTATCGATTCTGCCCTGGCTGCTGCGCTTCACATCTGCTTCACGTCAAGGCACATTTGATCGCGGGGTGTTGGCGTTGGCGGCATTGCAGAAAACCGCGCAGGCGGACATGACCAGCCTCATGCGCGACGCCAACGCATCGGCGCTTTTGCGCATGGACGGTCATTTGGTGCTGGTTGAAAACCCCGCTTCATTAATTGCTGCGCAAAAAGAAGTGTCCCGCGCGCGCGCATTTGGTATCGATGCTGATTGGATTTCGCTAGCGCAGGTCAGGCAGATCGCGCCGGATATTACCGCCCGCATAGAGGCCGCGTTGCAATTTACCGGTACTGGCCACGTTGTCGATCCGTATCGCGTTTGTACGGCGTTGCTTGAGGCATATCTCGCGGCAGGAGGACAATTTGTACAAGCCGATGTGGTGAAGATCGACAGCAAAAGTGATGGCTTCACCGCGCAGAGCTCGACAGGCACATCCCACCACGCCCGCCATCTCGTGCTCAGTTGTGGAGCGTGGTCAAAAACACTCGCCGCACAACTTGGCTATGCAGTGCCGCTCGATACCGAGCGCGGCTATCAGATCACGTTGCCCGGTGTTGTCCCGCAATTCAAACTTCCTGTTGCATCATTTGAACGCAAAGTGATCATGACGCCAATGTCGGACGGTTTGCGCATGACCGGCACGGTCGAGTTCGGCGGGCTGCATCTGCCACCGGACCCCAATCGCTTTACATTGCTGTCCCGCCACCTGCACGCGCTGGCCGCAAATATTGCAACGGATAATTTCACAACGTGGATGGGATTTCGCCCCTCATTGCCCGACCACCTGCCGGTCCTCGGGCGGGTGCCCGATGGCAGGAATTTATTTTTGGCCTTTGGCCACCAACATCTCGGGTTGACGCTGTCAGGCGTGACTGCACGCATCATCACTGCGCAAATACTTGGGCGCGAAACAGGAATCGATCTGACACCATTTTCGCCGGACCGGTTTTGAATATCGGGGATTTGAATCGGTGGAAATAAACGCATCCCGACTTGCGTGTTTGCTGTTAGCGCTCATCTGTCTGTCGCACACTACGACGGGCCACGCACAAAAAACTCCAAAAACACTTTACGTCTCCCAGCAATCCATCGGCGGCAGCGCACTCGACCCGGCACGCATCAACTCCATTGCCGTTGCCAATATTTTAGAAAACATCATGGAGCCGATGCTCCAATACGATTACCTTGCACGGCCACTCAAGTTGGTCACCAACACACTGGCCGCCATGCCGATAGTGAGTGACGGCGGGCGAATTTACTTGTGCACCTTAAAGCGCGGCTTAATGTTCGCGCCGGACGCCGCATTCAAAGGCAAACCGCGCGAGTTAATCGCGGCCGATTACGCTTACAGTATTCGGCGGCTGTTCAATCCCAAATATCGATCAAGCCAGTTTTTCCTGGTCGACGGCAAAATTGCCGGCGCCAACGCGTTGCGAAAAGCGGCGCTGGGTGGTGTGCCCTTCGATGACGATAAACCCATCGCCGGATTGCAGGTGATCGACCGCTACACGTTGCGCATCACGCTCGCTGCGCCTGACCTGAATTTCCTGCACGTTCTGGCGCAGCAATATTTGGCACCAGTCGCGCGCGAGGTGGTCGATTTTTATGGCGATGATCTCGACAAGCATCCGGTCGGAACCGGCCCATTTCAGGTTGTCTCCGCACGCGAGGGCAGCAAGCTGGTGTTGGTGGCCAATCCCGCTTTCCGTGAAGAAATTTTTAGCAGTGAATCGCCCGCCGACGATGATCCTGCAACACAAAAAGTCGCCGCGCAATTGAAGGGTCGTCGCCTGCCGATGGTTGATCGCGTCGAGCTCACCTATACCGTGGAAGATCAGCCGATGTGGCTGTCTTTTCTTGGTCGCGATCTCGATTATTTGATCAACCTGCCGGTTGCGTTTATGAATGCGGCCGTACCCAATGGACAACTCGCGCCCAATCTGCAAAAACAAAATATTGCATTGCACCGCTATGTTTACCCTGCCGTCTGGTTCGCTGCATTCAACATGCTCGATCCGGTGGTGGGCGGCTACACGCCTGAGCGGGTCGCGTTGCGCCGCGCGATTGCGATGGGCTTTGATCGCGACAGAGCTATCAACATTATTTTTAATGGCGGCGCGCTCCCGGCAAATGGCGTGGTGCCCGTTGGTGTGGCGGGCTTTGACGCGACATTCAAAACTGATGTGTTCGATTACGATCTGGCGCGCGCCAAAGCCCTGCTTGATACAGCAGGCTTTGTTGATCGCGATGGCGATGGTTGGCGGGAAGCACCGGATGGATCGCCGCTCACCATCACCTTGAGCTCAATCGCGCAGCCGCGCTTTCGTCCGTGGGATGAGCTTTGGGCCAAATCGATTCAGCAGCTCGGACTGCGTATGCGGATAGAGAAAATGCATCAGGCTGAACTCACAAAGCTGATGATGTCAGGCAAGCATCAGTTCGCGATGGATGCATGGAACATGGACTATCCGGATGGCGAAGATTTTTTCGTGATTCTTCACGGCCCCGCTGCCGGTGGTGCCAACCAGACGCACTTTTCGCTTCCTGCCTACGATAATCTTTACGCACAAGCGCAAAAATTAACAGATTCGCCAGAACGCGATGCGCTCTACCGGCAAATGGACAAACTTGTGTTTGCCTATATGCCGATGATCATGCACTTCTACCCTGTCCGGGCCGCACTCGCACATCCGTGGGTGAAAGGCTACAAACCGCATCCAGTGCATCTGGAGCCGTGGAAATATATTGACATCGACGTGGCCGCACGCGAGCGCGCCACCGCACGCAACTGAGAGCGAACCTGATTGTTGGTCAGGCTTCACTCCGAACCATTTGCAGCAACCGATCCACCACCGCTTCGCCGTCAGCGCGTAGCCCGTTGTGTTCGTATTGATTGGTAATCCAGAGTTTCATGTTCGGCACGATACGCGCGGTTTCTTCGGAAAATTCGCGATGCACGTACATGTCGTCGAAATAAACAGCGGCTGCAACCGGCACGCGGTTTTGTTTTAACTTTTCAACGTCGTAGAGCATCGGCCAGGTGTTATCTTTGGCGATGATGTCAGCTGCCTCCTTCAGCGGTTGCAACTGCGGATAGGACTCAAACATCCAGCGATAAATCATTTCGCCGGTAAATAGAATTGCGCCGGATTGGTTCAGATTGAACGCTGGCAATTCGGCCAACAAACGATCTGCCGACCAATTGCTCGCAGCCTGCTGCGTGTAGCACGCCTCCTGCATGAGGGCAAAAATCGGATTGGTGTCGAATGATTGGAGTTGCTCAAGATGGAACAGGAAGTTCCAGTTTATTTCCTGTTTGTTGTTTTCATCAACGCCATCGACGAAC
>JANNRY010000188.1:0-32240 GCA_031401935.1 Betaproteobacteria bacterium
TTGTGCCTTCAAAAAAAATGACCGCGATATACTTGGTGCCAGCTAAGGAGAACCCATGGAGCTCTCTGCTGTCCTGAGGCATCATGGCAGCGTTACCGTGCTGTCCAGATCAAGTTGAATTCATTCAGGAAACCGCGTGAATAAGAATCTAATAAGAAATGGGCTGATCGTAGCTGGGCTCATGAACATCGGTGGTGTTCTTGTGTTCTCGCGTGCTTTCTCTAATGTGGCTATCAACAACGCTGATCCGATAGTGATGTCAAACTTCGGGCTTTTGATGATAGCGGTTTGGGGCTTAGCCTATCTGGGCGCTGCGGCAATTACTTCAAGCGTCACATGGCTAGTCGGCGCGTTTGCGCTAGAAAAGCTCGTCTACGTTTTGGCTTGGTGTGCGTGGCACTCAGAGAATAGTCTCGCGAAACTGTATTCTCAAGACTTCTTTGCTGGCGTGTTTTTCAGTATCTACGGTCCAAATGATTTTGTTTTCATGTTGTTCTTTGCGTGGGTGTTTATTCAGCAGCGTAGTCGCAAGTAGGCGCGGTTAATTGCTCGCGCCGATGATCAATGATCCTGCAACCATTTCGTTGATACTCAACGGAAAGGTGACAGGAAGGCCGAACATCACGCAAGCGGACGCGGCAGAAAGCGGCGCCCCGCTTGACCAGGTAGGCCGCAGAGAACACGCCGCATCTCACTCTCGCCCCACATAGGAGGTCTTATGAAGCGAGTCACTGGTATTGGCGGCATCTTCTTCAAAGCCAAAGATGTGTCGGCGCTACAGGCTTGGTATAAGCGGCATCTGGGAATCGATGTCCAGGAGTGGGGCGGCACGGCGTTCACTTGGACCGACGGTGAAGGTAAGCCGGTTGCCGGAACAACTATATGGTCCGTCGGTTCGGCGGATGGCGACCAATTTGCTCCCAGTACCGCATCCTTCATGGTCAACTACCGAGTGGAAGACCTTCACGGATTGGTCAAAGTATTGCGAGAAGAAGGCTGCAACGTTCTCGATAAGATTGACGATTCCGAGTACGGGAAGTTTGCGTGGGTAATCGATCCGGAAGGAAACAAGGTAGAACTGTGGCAACCACCTGCCGGCCAGTAGGCTGGGCTGTCGCTCCTACTTCAGCAGATCAAGCACTGGCGGGCCTCCCGGCACAAAAAGCGCCTGAAACACCCGCCAATGCTAGTGCTAGACCAAAAACCCGCGATCCACGCCGATCAAAATCTTCCGTATCAGCTCAACCGATTTAGGTGATTCCAGCGCCGCCGAATGAATGCTCTTGCTCTGGTCGATGAGCGATGTGACGTCGAGGTCAAATACGTTGTCCCACACCTCATTACGATCACTGAGCCCGCTCCGACCGAGACGCCGCGTACCAAAATGTTTGAGCCCTGCCGACGCGCCAAGCACCTGATCGAGCCCCGTGTAGAGCGCGCCGATGCGGTAGCAAAGATTGGCCATCAGGTTGCCGTCTGAATCGCCGGGCTGGTCTTTCTGATAAAGATCATTGTCCACGTCGGCCGATACCATCACCAGTTGGTGAATCAGCGTAACAAGCTGCGGGCTGTTGAGTTTTTTGGCCGCGATGGCGAGTGCTTTCTGGATTACAAAATTTCCCATACTGTGCGAAATCACAGAAATCTTTGCCCTGCACTGCTTGGCGGGAATCCTTGCTGCGAGCCGCTGCATCGCGATGATGTGATCGTGCAAGTCAACAAGTGCACCTGCCAGCGCAGGGGCAGAGTCGCGCGCGTCCTCGCGGTCAGGCAGATAGCCCGCGACCGATCCATCTGACGGCCACGTATAAAGCACCAAGGTGCCGATGCCCTTCTGGCCACTGTAGAGGCGCTTGCATAAATCTGCGTAGCGGATCGCGGCCTCTCTCCAGCCGGTGTTGTAGCCATGGATAAACAACGAAATGTGTTTCTGGCTTTCGTTGTCGTCGTCCAGCAGGATCGGGAAGTCCGAGGCAATGTCGGTGAGCCGTTTGCGGAAATCGCCGGCGGACACTTTTTGCCAAACTGAAAACTGCGTCAGTTTTTTGGCGTCTGCAGCTTCAGCAACGTAATACGTCATCTCGCTTGCCAGCGCCTCGCCCGGCTCGTTATGGACAATTTTGCGGTTACTCATCATGAAGTACGGCATGGCGGTCTCCTCGATGCGATTTACATATTATCCAGATTCTTGAGCGTAAGCGCAGCCTGACTTCGAATCGCAGCACGTGTATCCCGTGTCAGCCGGGCGACATTTCTCACCATCAACGCTGTACGTGGATTGCCTGCCAGCGTCTTTTCATGTTTATCCAGAAAATTCCAATACAGGGTAGTGAACGGGCATGCGTTACTGCCAGTTTTCATTTCCGGTTTGTAACGGCAGCCGCCGCAGTAGTTCGACATCCTCTTGATGTACTGTCCACTCGCGATATAAGGCTTCGACGTGAAGCGGCCGTTATTGGCGAACAGCGCCATGCCCGCGACGTTCGGTAATTCCACCCAGTCAACTGCATCAACATAGACCGCGAGATACCAGTCCTCCAATTCCTGCGGCGTGGTTTCAGCAAGCAGGCCAAAAATGCCCGTCACCATCAGTCGCTGAATGTGATGCGCATAGCCGTGTTTGAGCGTCTGCGAAATGGTTTGGCGCATGCAATTCATCTGCGTATCAGCCGTCCAATACCACGCGGGTAATTTCCGATCATGCTGAAAGTGGTTCGCCTCGCGCATCCCCGGCATATCGAGCCAATATAGCCCGGAGATGAATTCGCGCCAGCCAAGTACTTGTCGGACAAAACCTTCGACGGCCTCAATCGGTGCGCGGCCCTCGTTTAATGCGGTCAGTGCGGCATTGATCACTTCGCGCGGATTTAATAATTTCACATTCAGCGCCGCAGAAATATGCGCGTGATACAGAAACGGCTCGTCCGTCCACATCGCATCCTGAAATTCGCCGAAGTGCTTTAGCCGCTCATGCGCAAATGTTTGCAGCGACTGCAACGCCGTTTCCCGTGTGACCGGCCAGCTAAAATCATCCAACGTGCCGGGATGCCCGACGAAGTGTTTGTTGACATCATCAATCGCCGACTGCGTGATGGCGTCGGGCGCGACCTTGAGCCTCGCAGGCACATCGCGCGGCCCACCTATGGGGAAAGCACCACGGTTTTCAGAATCGAAATTCCAGCGACCCTGCAATGGCTGATCGCCCTCCATCATGACGTTGTAGCGCTTACGCATCATGCGGTAAAAATATTCGAGGCGAAACTGTTTGTAGCCGCGCGCCCACTCGGCAAATTCACGACGCGAGCACATAAAGTGCGTGTCCTCGCGCATAACAAGATTTGCTTTCGATTCGATTGCGAACGCCCGCAGATTTTGTTCCACCCGCCAATCGCCGGGCTCCACCATGACAATTTTTTGCGGTTGATGACGCGCGACTGCGTCCCTCAATGCCTCGGTGAGGCTGGCGAAATCGTGCGTACCGATGCGTTGATAATCGACGTTGACTTTCTGTTGCTGGAGCGATTCGGCGAAATGACGCATCGCTGCGAAAAAGAACGCGGTGCGCGGCTTTGCTGACCAAACGTGCGTTGATTCGTCACGCACTTCTGCCATAAAAACGACATCTTGCGCGGGATCGAAATCGGTAAACGCCGAGGAGTGATGGTCGAGTTGATCACCCAACACAAATACAAGGTGCCGACAGCGCATCACGCGTTGTCCGATGGTTTGTTGCGGCGGCATTTTTCGCTACAGTATTTCACTTCAGCCCAATTCTTCGCCCATGCTTTGCGCCAGGTCATCAACTTTCCGCACTGAACACACGGCTTGCTGGGGAGTGTGGACTTGTTGCCTTTGAATCCAGTTGTCAAAGTGAATCCAATTCATGTGGCGTAAAACGTCATTTGGCGGGCATCCCAGGCCGAAAAGGCACGGAAATCCCTGCCAGTGCTAGTGTTTCATAAAACTACGCGGGCTGCGATTCCTGCGCCGCGATTTCCGCGTGCACTTTCGCCATATCGAGTTCGAGCGACTTTTGCACGACTTGCTCAAAGCCCGCTTTCGGCAGCATCCCCGCCCGTGTAAAGACGATGATCTTTTCGCGGAACACCATCAGGGTCGGGATCGAACGGATGTTGAACGACGCCGCCAGTTCCTGTTGATCTTCGGTGTTGAGCTTTGCGAACACCACGTTCGGATATTGCTCGGACACAGCTTCAAAAGTTGGCGCGAACATTCTGCACGGCCCACACCAAGGCGCCCAGAAATCGACGATCACGACATCGTTGTTTTCGATGGTCGCAGTAAAATTTTCTTTGGTGAGTTCAATCGTTGCCATGGTCGTTTCCGTTATATGTGAATGATGAGTCAACAAATGGGGCCGAAACTTACGAATTCAAACTCATTTATCTAACAACGCACGAAGCATCCACGCGGTTTTCTCATGTACCTGCATGCGCTGCGTCAGCAAATCTGCAGTCGGCTCGTCGCTGGCCTTATCGACCACAGGAAATATTTTTCTTGCCGTGCGCGTCACTGCTTCCTGTCCTTCAACCAGTAGCCGTATCATCTGCGTCGCTTCGGGTACACCACTGGTTTCCTTGATCGACGAAAGCTTGGCATATTCGCTGTAAGTGCCCGGTGCTGGAAACCCAAGCGCGCGAATGCGTTCGGCGATCAGATCAACTGCCAGCGCAAGTTCGGTGTATTGCGTCTCAAACATGAGATGCAGGGTTTGAAACATCGGGCCCCTCACGTTCCAGTGAAAATTGTGTGTTTTCAAATAGAGGGTGTAGGTGTCTGCGAGCAAATGCGACAGTCCCTGCGCAATTTTTGCGCGATCCTTTTCGCTGATGCCTAAATCGATTGGCATACTTGCCACTGCTTTTTTACCCATGATGACCCTCTCGTTAAAACACGTTGTTTGATTTTGCGCGGTCGTGAAACCAAGCACCAATGAATATTACCTATTTATCCGATAGCTGATATCAATCAGCCGAGCTTTTCAATCGTTTGCGCCAGTTTTGCACCCAGGCCTGTGAGCATATTTCGCGTGCGCTCGTTGGTCATATTGCCTGCCGCGTCAAACGCCTGGCCCACGCTTGGCACAGCAACCACCGGCAACATGAATACGCCCAGATTGGAGAGGATATAGGACACATGCGGCAGCGCCCTGATCGTGCCGAACGCGCCGTTGGATGCACCAAGCAGCGCGCCTATCTTGTTCGCGTACGGCGCGCCACCACTCGCGCCGTCTACTGATTGCGACAACCAGTCGAGCGTGTTTTTCAGTAACGGCGTGATGGATGCGTTGTATTCCGGACTGGCAATGAGCAAACCGTTCGCCTGCATCATGAGCGCACGAAGCTTCAGCATATTTTCAGGAACTCCATTCGCCTCATGCCAGTCGGCGTCATAAATCGGCATCGGGTAATCGCCGAGATTCACCACTGTCACCTCGGCACCCGCATCACGCGCACCTTGCACGGCCACATTGAGCGCTTTGCGATTCCATGATTCCGTGCGGGAGCTGCCTGCGAAGGCGAGAATTTTCGCTTGTGTCATTTGGATTCCAATTATTGTTGTGTTTGAAATGTCATCAACTATACCGTCGCCAGTGAGCCCATTTGCCCGGTCATGTAGGCTTTTTCAACCGTGCGGATTTGTTCAACGGAGTTCATCACGAATGGCCCGTGAAATACCAGCGGCCCCTCCGCAGGTGCGCCGCCCAGTAACATGATGTGCGCTAACACGCTGCCGTCGTTACGAATGCTGATGGCTCTGGGTTCTGCGGTTGTATTTTCTGCAACGACGCCGAGTTGTCCGACGCGCAGCTTGGAATCATCTCCATCCACCAAAACTTCGCCAACCATCACATACACGCCCGCCTCCATGGCGTTCGGCAACAGGCCCTGCCAAGCAGCACCGGGTTCCAGCGCAACATGCCACAAAAACAGCGGCATCAGCACATCAGCCGGTCCGCGAAGGCCGTTGCTTTCGCCCGCAATCACGCGAACGGTCGCACCGTCCTTGGTAGCGGAAGCAACATCGGCCGCGCTGATACGTTGATAACGCGGCGGCATCATTTTCAATGCGCGCGGCAAGCTGGTCCACAGTTGCACACCGTGCAAACTGAAATTCGCGTCCGCTTTGTTGACGTCTGGGTTAAACGGACGTTCGGCATGCACAATGCCGCGCCCGGACGTCATCCATTGCGCGCCTCCCGCTTCCACACGACCTTCGTGCCCCGCTGAATCGCGATGCGCCATGCCGCCTTCGAGCAGATACGTCACCGTTTCAATGCCTGCGTGCGGATGCGCAGGAACGCCCTGCCCGCGCGGATCGGTGGGCATTGGGCCGAAGTGGTCAAGAAAAACCCACGGACCCAGCGCGTTGATTTGAGGCGCGGGGAGTGCGCGACGAACCCTCAAGTTTTCGCCAACGTTGGCCCATTGCGATTCGATGATGCGCGCGATTGTCGGTGTGGATGATTTCGTTTTCATATGGCTCTCACTCATGCGGCTCTCACTTTCCTGAAGGCATTTATTATTGCGGCAAATCGAACACCAGCACTTCGGCGCTCTCGCCTTTGTCGATCCGAACGAGGCTCACATCGATCAATTTGGCAGCGTCACCAGCAGCGAGTAATTGACCGTTGACCTTCACACTTCCCTGCGCCACATGCACATAACCCAAGCGACCACCCGCGATCGGTATTTCGGCTTGCTCGGCACCTTCAAACAACCCTGCGTAGAGGTAAGCATCCTGATGGATCACAACCGATCCCTCACGGCCATCCGGCGAACCAATCAAACGCAACCGGCCCCGCTTGGAGGCTACGTTGAAATGTCTTTCTTCATACGACGGCTCGATGCCAGTCACATTCGGCATGATCCAGATTTGCAGGAAGTGCGTCGCGCCGGTTTTGGAGTGGTTGAATTCGCTGTGCGTGACACCTGTACCCGCGCTCATGCGTTGCACGTCACCGGGTTTGATGGCCGAGCCATTGCCCATGCTGTCTTCATGCGCCAGCGCACCATCGAGCACGTAACTGATGATTTCCATGTCGCGGTGACCGTGTTTGCCGAAGCCCATACCCGCAGCCACGCGGTCTTCGTTGATCACTCGCAGCGGACCGAAGCCCATATGCTTGGTGTCGTAGTAGTCGGCGAACGAAAAACTGTGGAAACTCTTTAGCCAACCATGATCGGCATATCCGCGTTGGTCACTTTTTCTAAGTTCAATCATTTTGATCTCCTTAATTTGCCTGTCAGGCAATGAATGACACTATCTTGGGCTGGACATAGTAATTATTCAAGCGGATAATTTTGGTCATCTTATTCAAATAATTCGAATATGCGGCTTTCGCTCGATGCGCTACAAGTTTTGGACGCGATTGAACGCGGCGGGTCGTTTGCGGCGGCCGCCACTGAATTGCATCGTGTCCCTTCGGCCATCACTTACACCGTCCAGCAACTGGAACGGGATCTGGATGTGCTGCTGTTTGATCGGCGAGGCCATCGCGCCAAGCTCACCGGTGCCGGGTTTGAATTACTGACGGAAGGCCGTCAATTGTTGCGTGCTGCCACCGATCTGGAATGCCGCATTCAACAAGTCGCGAAAGGATGGGAAACCGAGCTGCGCATTGCAGTCGATACGATTATCGACCCACAGCGATTGTTCCCGCTTCTCGCCGTGTTTGACCTCGAAGCATCGGGCACCCGCATTAAGCTCATGACCGAAGTGCTGGGCGGCAATTGGGACGCATTGATTTCCGGGCGTGCTGATTTGGTGATCGGCGCGTCGGGCGACCTGCCATCAGGCGGCGGCTATGCGACGTTGCCGTTGGGCAGATTCCAGTTTGCATTTGTGGCCGCCCCTTCGCATGCAATCTGCAATGAAGCTCAACCATTGGTTGAGGCGACAATCCACAAGTATCGCGCCGTCAGTGTGGCCGACTCATCGCGTAACCTGCCCGCCAGAACGGTGGGCCTGTTGTCTGGTCAGGATGTACTGACGATGCCGTCGATGTCGGCAAAAATTGCCGCGCATGTCGCAGGTCTGGGTGTCGGCTTTTTGCCGCGTGCCATCGCTGAACGTGAAGCGCGCGGGGGCAGGCTAAAAATCCTCGACGTCGATATCACCAAGCCCGATGGCGAGATGGTCATCGCGTGGCGACCAAACCGTACCGGCAAAGCGTTGCGTTGGTTTATCACGCAATTTCAATCGCCAGATACGATTCAAGCCTTGCTCTCGGTTGACCAACCCAAGCCGGCGGGCAAGGTAAAACTGCCGTCGGCTGCGACGGCAAAATCGAAATGACGCACAATCGCGCTGAGCGGGATCGGCTCGTAGCTGTGGGGAAACAACCCCGATCCCGTCAGGTCCTCGCGCACCAGCGCCGCGCCAAGTGCTGCGTCATCAATCTCAAGCAACACCAACGCAGATTTGCCCGCATAGTATTTTCGTACGGTTCGCGCGACTTGATGCTGTTCGGAGCAGTGGATAAAGCCTTCTGCGGTCAGGTCCGCACTTGCGAATGCACCCTCGCGTTGCGCGCGCGTCCAGTCGGCTTGTTCAGCGATGCGATAGATCATGGTGGTATATCCAATGGTCGGTTTGAAATATTATGGGCTACGTAGGCCGCTTCGCGCCCTCGCCCACCGGCCCGCTGCATTTCGGCTCGCTCGTCGCAGCACTGGCCAGCTATCTCGATGCCAAAGCCCAAGATGGCAAATGGTTGGTGCGCATCGAAGACATCGACGAGACACGTTGCAATACAATCCACATCGCAGATATTTTGCGCACCTTGCAGGCATTCGGCATGCACTGGGATGGCTGCGTCGAAATCCAAAGCACCCGTAAACATTTGTACGCCAACGCCCTCCAACGACTGCGTGCACGCGGGCTGGTGTACGCCTGCGCGTGTTCACGCAAGGAAATTGCCGATTCTGCCATTGCCGGACTGGAAGGGCCGGTGTATCCCGGCACCTGCCGCGACATGCGCATTAATAAGGTCGGCATGGCAATCCGGGTACGAACCACAAGCGAAAACATATCCTTTACCGATCTGGTGCAGGGCGAGCTTGAGCAACATATAGAACAGGAAATCGGTGACTTTGTCCTGAAGCGTCGCGATGGATTGTTCGCCTATCAACTTGCCGTGGTCGTTGACGATGCCGAACAAGGCATCACCCATGTCGTCCGAGGTGCCGACCTGCTCGATTCCACCGCGCGACAAATTCACCTGCAACGCCTGCTCGGATATCCGACACCGCAATATCTGCACATCCCGGTGGCGGTCAACGCGCTGGGTCAAAAGCTCTCCAAGCAAACGCTCGCAGTCGCGGCGCCCGACACGCATGGTGCTGTGCGCGATGTAATCTTATCGGCGCTTCAGTTCCTTGGGCAAACTATGCTGGCGGTGGAAAGCGCACCGGCGATTGCCGATTTACTTGTTCAGGCCACACGCAACTGGGATCGCGCCCTTATCCCTCGTTCGCGCAGCATTACCGACACCAACGTCACTCGGCCTTTCTGAGCGGGCCGGTCACAGACTGGCACCAATATCCCCTATTCAGGTGCTTTTATCTGCATTTCATCGGCGTAGACTCCGCTCGATAAATCTGTTTTCGCGTTTCGTCGCATCCAAATGGCAATTCATCCGCGCCGAGCGCAAATTGCGCCAGTCGAATGGAACTAATCTAAAGGGCCGCCATGTTATTCAAACGTAATCCTTCCTCAACTCTCGTGGCAGGCTCGGTAAAGGGCCGTAACGGCTGGGTAAAAGTCGCCGTCGCGGGGCTCTCCGCCGTGCTCGTCGTCGGCTCACTCGTCGCCTGGCGCGCCACGTCGGCAAAAAAAGAGGAGAAAAAACCCGATGCGAACAAGATTTTCGAGCTTGCCGCGAGCGATATCGCCACGCTGTCGCCCCAAAACCTTGGTCTCGTGATACCGGTTTCCGGCACAGTCAGCCCGGTGTTGCAGGTGATGGTGAAATCCAAAGTGTCTGGCGAAATTTCGAAGGTACATGTGCGCGAAGGCGAACGCGTGGCGGCAGGCCAAATTTTGGCGTCAATCGATACATCCGACCTCAAAGCGCGTCACGATACGCAGTTGGCGATGGTTGCCGAGAGTCAGGCAAAGCTGGATCTTGCACGCAAAAATGAGCAAAACAACCGTACGTTGCTGGCCAAGAATTTTATTTCGCAAACGGCGTTTGACAGCGTCGCCAGCGGCCTTGAAGTATCGGAATCAAATTTCAAATCCACGACCGCGCAGGCCGCCATTACGCAGCGCGCCTTGGCAGACGCACAGGTTCGCGCGCCTTTTGCAGGTATCGTCGCCAAGCGTGCGGTGAATGTTGGCGAGAAAATATCGGCCGATGCGCCACTCATGCACATCGTCGATCTATCGAGAATGGAACTGGAAGCGCCGATTCCGGTTTCGGATATTCCAAGCGTTCAGGTCGGCCAGGAAATCGTATTCAAGGTCGATGGTTTTAGCGGACGCGAGTTCAAAGGCAAGATCGAGCGCATCAACCCTTCGGCAGAAGCGGGATCGCGGTCGATTTCGATTTTTGTCGCACTGCCTAATGTTGATGGCGCGCTCAAAGGCGGCATGTTCGCCAACGGCACACTCTCCGCCGCCAGCCGCTCAACAGTGAACACAATCCCGATTGCCGCTGTAATCGCCGAAGGTGGGCAATCGTTCGTATACACATTGAAAGACGGAAAGGTGGAACGCAAACCCATCACGCCGGGCAACCGCAGTGTGGAATTAGGGCTCGTTGAAGTACGCGATGGGCTGCCTCCCGGTGCGCAGGTGATCACCGTCAAAGCTGATGGCCTCAAGCACGGTGCCAACGTGGTGGTGAAAGCCCGGGGTGCCGCACCCGCAGTGCAGCCAGCGGCCAATCCAAAGACGTCGGCTGAAGGCACATCGGTCGCACAGTCCTAGAAGTTTTCAAATGCGGTCGAGAAAAAAAACGTCTTGAGGAACAACCATGAGAATTACCCAAATCAGCGTCAATAATCCGGTATTTGCCACCATGATGATGGTGGGGCTGGTCGTGATGGGATTGTTTGCCTACCAGCGCCTGTCAGTCGACCAAATGCCCGATGTCACGTTCCCTTTTGTACAGGTGCAAACGTCATACACCGGCGCCTCATCGGAGGCCGTCATGCAGGATGTGACCCGACCCATTGAAGAGGCGATCAATACGATTAGCGGGATCAAAAGCATCCGCTCATTTTCACGCGAGGGATTCTCGCGGGTGATGGTCGAATTCGATCTCAATATCGACGTGAAGACCGCCGTCCAGGACGTACGCGATAAAGTGGCTGGCGTTCGTCGCGGCTTCAACAAGGATGTCGGCGAACCGGCCGTCACCCGCGCCGATAATGACAACGATCAGCCGATCATGTATCTGGCGATGGAAAGCCCGGCCCGGTCGCTGCGAGAGCTTTCCGACCTTGCCGATCAATTGGTCGTGAAGCGCCTGCAGGGTTCATATGGCGTCGGCACCATCGAAGTATCCGGCGCTGTTCAGCGCGAAATGGCGATCCGCCTCAATACCGAAAAAATGGCGGCTTACGGCGTGAGCGTTGAACAAGTGGTGGCAGCGATCCGCAGCCAGAACCAGAACCAAGCGGCCGGCTTTCTGGTCGGCGACCGCACCGAGCGATTGGTGCGCGTGCAAGGAAAATTCAAGGATGCGGCCGATTTCGAACGCGTTATTGTTGCGCGGCGTGGCGCAGCAAGCACTGGCATCGGCGGCACCACCAATGCGCCGATCACGTTAGGCATGGTCGCCAGTGTGCGCGACACCGAGCGCGAAGAAACCACCATGTCGACGAGCAACGGCACGCGCGGCATCTCCATAGAAATTCGCAAAACGCGTGGCGCGAATACGCTCGAAGCAGCGGAGTCCATCCGCAACAATATTACCAAGCTCAAAAAGACACTGCCCCCGGATCTGAGCCTCGAACTTACGTTCGACCAATCCAAATTTATCAAGCAAGGGGTCGACAACGTCAAGCATACAATTCTTGAGGGCGCCGGACTTACCGTGCTGATCGTGTTCCTGTTTTTGCAATCGTGGCGTTCAACTGTCATCACCGGGCTCACGATTCCGATATCGGTGCTGGCTACGTTTATTGCGCTGTACGCGTTCGGTTTTTCGATCAACTTTCTCACGTTGATGGCGTTGTCATTATCGATTGGCATCCTGATCGATGATGCCATCGTGGTCCGTGAAAATATCGTTCGTCACCTCGCGATGGGTAAGAGCCACTTTCAAGCGTCCATCGAGGCCACACAGGAAATCGGACTCGCCGTGATGGCAACAACGTTCACCATCGTCGCGGTATTTTTGCCGGTGGCGTTC
The DNA here is from genome assembly GCA_031401935.1 of Betaproteobacteria bacterium. Taxonomy (GTDB): domain Bacteria; phylum Pseudomonadota; class Gammaproteobacteria; order Burkholderiales; family Usitatibacteraceae; genus UKL13-2. Next base: position 12,386 of record JANNRY010000188.1, read on the forward strand.
ATGGGCGGCATCATTGGTTTGTTCTTTTATCAATTCGGCATTGCGGTCACGGTGTCTGTGCTGGTATCGCTGTTTGTGTCATTCACGCTTGACCCAATGCTCTCGGCCGTTTGGCACGATGGGCCATCACGCATTAATCGTGTCAAACCAATCAAGTGGATACTCGATAAGCAAACCGCAATGATGGATTGGCTGCACGAAAAATACGACAAGGTGCTGCGTTGGACGTTCAAGCCGGAATATCGCCGGACGTGGATTCCCAAGATCGCATTGACCGAACCAGTGACGGGCGCGCCGCGCAAACTGAGATTCGACGTATTTACGATTCGTAATCGCGGCATCGTCCTGTGGATCGCCGCGTTCACGTTCTTTGGCAGCTTTGCGCTCGTGCCGTTCATCGGGTCGGAGTTTGTGCCCGAGGCCGATGAGAACTGGGCAAATGCGACTATTCAAACACCGATCGGATCATCGCTCAATTACACGCTCGGTAAGGCTGAGCAGGTGGAGACGGCGTTGCGTGAATTTCCGGAAATCAAACGCATATCGCGCAATGTGTGGAAGAACGGCGCGTGGTTCGGTTTGCAACTGACGGACAAAGACGACCGTAAACGTTCGAAGAAAGAATTAGACGATGCGATCCGCAAACGTTTGTCCACGATTGCCGGTCTTGAAGTGCGGGTAGGCTGGAATCGACCGGTCCAGATATTCGTGATGGGCCCGGAAATCCGCGAGCTTGATCGGATCTCGCAGGAAGTGGTGGCCAAGCTAAAAGCAATCAAAGGTACTGTGGACGTAGAGAGCTCATACAAGCCTACCAGCCCGACGCTGGACATCACCGTCAATCGTGAGCTCGCAAGCGACCTCGGCGTGTCGATGGCTTCAATCGTGACGACGACACGCGCCATGATTGCAGGCGAGGATGGTGGCCAATGGGAAGGCCCGGACGGCGAGAACCATCAGGTACTTATCCGCCTCCCGAAAAATGAACGCACAGGCGTATCTGATCTCGACAAAATTTATCTGCCGAGCTCGCAGATGAACGCCGATGGCAGCCCGCGCATGGTGCCACTGCGCCAGATTGCGGAATTCAAACCGGCCTATGCCGAACGCCAAATCGAACGTCGCAATCTCCAGCGTCTTGTACAGGTTTGGTCTGGTGTCGCATCGACACATACGGCGGGTGAGGTATCGAGCGAGGTACAAAAAGCGTTGAAGGAAATCGCGTTACCGCCCGGATATCAATTCCAGTTCGGCGGATCCTCGCAGGAAATGGCTGATTCATTGGGCTACGCAATCGCCGCACTCGGCCTCGCGGTGATTTTTATTTACCTCATCCTCGCGTCGCAGTTCGGCAGCTTCCTGCAACCGGTTGCGATCATGGCTTCGCTGCCACTGTCGCTGATTGGTGTGTTCCTGTCGTTGCTGATATTCAAATCGACACTAAATCTGTTCTCGGTTATCGGATTTATCATGCTGATGGGTCTAGTCACCAAGAACGCCATTCTGCTGGTGGATTTCACCAATCATGGCCGCCGCGAAGGCATGCAACGTGAAGACGCCATCTTTGCAGCGGGCCAGGTCCGCCTGCGCCCCATCCTGATGACCACAGCAGCGATGATCGGCGGCATGATGCCATTAGCGCTGGCCTTTGGTGCCGGCTCGGAGCAGCAGTCACCAATGGCGCATGCCGTGATCGGCGGCATCATCACCTCGACCGTCATGACGCTGGTGGTGGTGCCGGTGCTCTACACGTATTTCGATACATGGGGCGCAAAAATGCAGGCGTGGTTTACGCATAAACCGGAAGCCGCATCAGCCGGTGGCGGATCTATCGAGCCGATACTGGCTGACAAAAAGCACGATTGACCAATGGAGCGGAGTAGACAGGCCCCAAGCCCGCATAAAATAACGTAGATCGCCATTTGGCGGACTATTCAGGGCATATATGCCTGATAAGGCCCGCCAATGCTAGAGTTTATAAATTTTATGCGGTTATGAGGCTTAGCGCTGGCTCATCATCAGCATCGCAAGCGTCGTGTTCGGCGGGAACGACACGACGCGATTGCGACCCGCCTTCTTCGCAGTGTAAAGCGCCTCATCGGCGCGGTTGACGAGCTGGTCAACGTCTTCACTACCTTCCAGCGACAGCGTGGTCACGCCCATGCTGATCGTCACCGGCAGCACCCGGCCGTTAAAGCTAAACCGCGCCTGTTCCACAGATTCGCGGATGCGTTCGGCCATCGCTGCTGCACGGTCGCCGTGTACGTTCGGCAGCAGGATGCAAAACTCCTCCCCACCATAGCGCACCAGCAAATCTTCCTTGCGCAGGCAAGTCAGCACGACTGCCACGACACCTTTCAACACTTCATCACCCGCAAGGTGACCATTGCGATCGTTGATCTGCTTAAAATGATCCAAGTCGAGCATGATGAGCGATAGCGAGCCTCTCGCCCTGCGCGTTCTGGCGATTTCCTTCTCGGCCAGTTCAAGAAATGTCCGGCGATTGAATGCACCTGTGAGTGGATCAGTCAGTGCCAGCTTCTGTGCGGCCTCCTCGCTGCGCTCCTTATGCAGCAGCAAGAATCCGACCGACGTCACAAGCACCTCTGCAAACCCGAATAAAAACGTGATGCCCTGAAATGCACTTGGCTTCAGCAGGCTGGAAATTATGCCCGGCTCAATTATGCTCACGATTACGCGTACGCACATCGTGACTGCGCCAATAAGGTATCCGGTCAATAACAGCCAACGCGCCGAGCCGCGCTCTTCAGGGTTGAGCCGCTGTACCAGAATCGCCAGCGCCAACATGCCAGCACCAAACAAGGCGCCATTCAAAATTACACGCGCGAAAAAATTATCCATCACCAACGTGAACTGTACGAGGGCGAGCAGCATTGGCAATATGTGCCACCAAATGCTCGTGGTCCTGCCGTGAAACTCGCGGATGGCGGCGGCCTGCAGTGTCAAGCAAGTTAGGAACAGCGCATTGGGCAACACGACCGTCGCGAAATCAGGCCAGATACCGCGCGCGAAGTAGAGGCCGAACATCGCCGTCTGCAACAGCATCGACGCCGTCCACTTACCGAGGCCGTCACGAAAACGCGGGCCGACCGCTACCATGAGCGACACCGCCAGCAAGAGCGAGGTCGCCATCATTACGATCAGCAGTGTGCGCAGGTCAAGTATCAAGGTGAAGTTCAGGCAGAGCGTTTATGTACTTGGGGAAGTACATTGTTCGAAGTGCGATCGAGTATTAAAATTATTATGAAACAATAATATACCGGACAGCCTTTGCGGTCGTTGTGAACCACTTCACAACGTTTTTGATGAACCGACGAGCGGCGGGATAACAAGGCTGTGCGGGCGTCTCGACGAGATTACTTCATTATTGATTGTCGCCCAGTAGCTGCAAATAACGGTGGAAGGTGGTCGCGACTGCATCTGCGGCATCGGCCAAACGATGGCTGGGCAGGATTTATGCGTGAACCTGAAACAATATCTGCGTACGCATTATGTTCAAGCGGGTGTCGGTCACTACGGCGTTTTCAGCGGACGCCGTTGGAATAACCATACTTATCCGGTGGTACGGGACGTTATTCATGTGAGCAGATACTGAGCATGTGTGGATTAAAAATCACGATCATTAATCTTCCGCCTGATGCAACGATCTTTGCAAATAGCCATCTTTCCGACTTCGTTTGAGCGCACTGGCAAACGCCGGGAAATCCAATCCATAGCGCTTTTGCATTGACTTGGCTTGTCCTTCGATCCATCGCCAGCGTGGTTCAAACGTCGCATCGCGAAACGCAAACACCAGATAATTGCCGTCGTCCGCGATGGGCAACACGATGATATTGCCGTCGAATACATCCGCGATCATGTCCAGATGCGCAGCGCGCTCCATCTTCGGGCCGACCATATTCGCCACCATCACGCCCTGCCCCGCCAGGGTATCGCGAACATCAAGATAAAACGCCCTCGTGCAAACCGATGCAGAGAATCCGTCACGATCAAATGCATCGATCATCACCACATCTGCGATCTCTTTGGATTGATGCAGATATAGCGCACCGTCGCCCAACAACACTCGAAGCCGCGCATCATCAGGGGGCAGCAGGAATTGATCACGAAAGGCAAGAATATGCGCATCGATCTCAACAGCCGTGATGCGCGCCGGCGGCAAGTGGTGATAACAATATTTCGCCAGTGATCCGCCACCCAGACCGAGCATCAGGATGTGTTTCGGCTGATGTACGAACAAAAGAAAGCCCATCATCGTCTGCGTATACGCAAACTCCAGCGCGATCGGATCGCTGATGCGCATCCCACTCTGCGTGAGCGCGCGAGAAAAATACACCGAACGTGAATCGCCCTCTTCGATGATGAAGGGCTTGCCGTAGGTGCCATGGAGAATCTGGGCAACGATTGTCTGACGATCACAATCATCGGGCTCTAGCAAACGGATAACGCCAGCCTCACCGGGGAAGGGATTGCGCAGTTCAATCATTTAGGGGATGAGGTCGGGTAAGGTCAAGCGAGGTACCGTCCAACTGAATAAAAATGTGCCGACTCTAGCACTGGCGAACCTTCCAGCCTTAAAGTGGCCCACAATGCCCATGGATATTGGATCTACGATAATACATCCCATATGTCGCTAGTCAGAAATATTGCCATGGCAGAGTTACTGTTGAAATTACGTTTTAAAGGGAAGGAAAGCTTTCAAAGCAGGGCAAGACAATCGGCAGCGCAATGTGCAAAAAGTCACACAAAATTGAAAAATAACACCGAAATAACAGTCATCTCCCTTAAATACGGGATAGCCTGTGTCGCGTGAACGTTACATGATGGGCGCGTTGAATGGAAAACCGTTGTTGTTGCATCGCGCGCACGGTGGTAAACTTCAAGTTGGTATCGTAAACGTAAAAATGCGTGGTCCGTGATCAGCGGCAACCGTCGTTATTTAGTTAAAACGCAAAGAGGAAAAAAATGAACCTGATGAAAACCTCACGAGCGCTGGCAGCTATAGCGCTTGCTACACTGGGATTCGCCTTTCCCGCACAGGCAGTGGTCACTTTCAATTGGTCGGCTGGCGCGACTTGCGGCAACCCGGCAGTTGCAAGTTTCACGCCCGGTGGTGCCCCATTCCAGGCAACGCTTTGCGTGTCGACCACAACTGAACGCGGCTGCGGGTTCACGGCAGTACTTCAATCGGCTACGGCAGGAGAAAGCAATGCATTCAGCATAACGGCACGTTCAATTGGAACCGCTTATGTTGATCCAACCGTTGATTTCCCACCTTTCCCACTTCTGATCGCTAATCCGCCAACTGTGGTGGATTTAGGCACAACCTCTGATCCGACTGGCCCACCTCCTGCACCGGTCTCTGCGGCGCCAGGCGCAAATCAGCGTCTCGCAACTTATACGTTTCAGCCTCAGGCATCAGCGACAAATGCAAGCTACGTGATTGGCCTCGCTCCTGTGTCGGAATTCGATATTGACAATGGCGACATTACTTGCGCCGGATCTACCAATTCCCTCGCTGCACTCCCCACGCTCACATTAAATATTTCGACAGCGCCCGCTATCACCAGCGCGGCCACGACAACCTTCACCGTCACCACTGCCGGCACCTTTAACGTGACCGCCACTGGTGCACCTGCCCCAACTTTTGCGGCTACCGGTGCACTCCCGGGCGGCGTGACATTGTCCGCTGCTGGCGTGCTCGCTGGCACGCCTGCTGGTGGTTCTGCAGGTACTTATCCACTCACGATCACGGCATCCAACGGCAATCTGCCGAACGCCACACAGAGCTTCAGCTTGGTCGTCGCCAGACGGGCACAGACGATTACATTTGGTGCAATCGCCGGTCAGCCGTTTAGCGCCTCGCCGTTTGCCATCACGGGTGCATCATCGTCATCTGCGCTGGCAGTCGCGTTTACTTCAGCGACAGCCGCAGTTTGTACCACCACAACTGCTGGTGTAGTTACGTTCCTCACCGGTGGCACCTGTACGATCAATGCCAACCAAATTGGAAACGTCGACTTCAACGCTGCACCGCAAGTTGCACAGAGCTTTACGATCACCGCAAGTGCGCCAGCAGCGCCGACCATCGGTGTTGGCACGCCGGGCAACAACACTGCAACGGTCGCATTTACTGCACCAGCCAACAATGGCGGCAGCGCGATCATTGATTTCACCGCGACTTGTACCGGTACACCAAACGGCAGCATCACAGGTGCAACATCGCCGCTCACCGTCACTGGTCTCGTCAACGGAAATACCTACTCCTGCACGGTCACGGCCAGAAATGCGATCGGCAGCAGCGGCTTGTCTGGTGCGGTTTCGGTTACGCCAGCGCCTGGTCCACCTGCGTTCACGAGTGTTGCCGCGACGACCTTCACGGTTGGCGTTGCCGGTACTTATACGATTACGGCCACAAACTCACCTGTGTTCACGTCCACCGCATTGCCAGCCGGGTTGACGTTGACTGCTGGAGGTGTACTTTCCGGAACGCCAACCACCGCCGGCACATTCCCCATCACGATCACCGCGACGGGAACACCCCCAGCGGCAACGCAGGCGTTTACACTGACAATCAGCAGGGGCAACCAAACCATCACATTCGGCGCAATCGCAGGTCAGCCGTTCAACGCCTCGCCGATTGCACTGACAGCGACCTCGTCATCGGCGTTGGCAGTGACGTTCTCCTCAACGACACCAGCGGTCTGTACGGTCTCTGGCGCGAGTGCTGCGTTTGTCTCGGCTGGTACTTGTACCATTGCTGCTAACCAAGCTGGTAGCGTGAACTTCAATGCCGCGACTGCGGTAAACCAGAGCTTCACGGTGACTGCATCTGCACCGGGTGCGCCTACGATTGGTCTTGCGCAACCTGCAAACCTGCAAGCCTTTATCGGCTTCTCGGCACCGACAGTGACTGGCGGTAGCCCGATCCTCGACTACACGGTAACGTGTACCGGCGGCGCAGGCGGCACGGCAACGGGCACGACGTCACCATTGAATGTCACCGGTCTCGTTAACGGCACCACCTATACGTGCTCCGTGCGAGCACGAAACGTGACTGGCTCTGGCCCAGCGTCGGCAACGGCAACCGTCACCCCGGCGCCTATCGTGCCGCCGGCAGCGCCGACTATCGGATCAGCCGCACCGGGCAACACCCTTGCGATCATCACCTTTACCCCGCCAGCCTTTAATGGTGGCAGCGCGATTACTGGCTACACGGCATCGTGTGTTACCGGAGCGCTACCGGCGGTTACAGGTACCGCAACCGGTTCACCGATTACCGTCAACGGTCTGACCAATAACAGCGTCTACTCTTGCACTGTGACTGCGACGAACATCGCGGGTACGGGTCTGCCATCTGCGGCTGCAAGCGTCACGCCGATGAATGTGCCGATCGCACTGACGTCAACGACCAACGTCGCTGGTTACGGTTCTTCGATCCGGTTGATCGCAACGGTGACGGGTAACGGCCAGACAGGTACGGTTTCGTTCAGCGTCATTACCACCGGCGGCGCGGTTGTGTTGCCAGGTTGTAGTGCTGTTCCGTTGGTTTCGGGCATGGCAGCTTGTAATGCGCCCGGTAGCTTCCAGAATATAAATCCACGTCTGTATTCGGCTACTTATTCTGGCGATGCCACTAACGGTGCAGCCAGCATCGGCTTCTCGCAGGTTGTTGCGTTGAACTCTGCTGTCCTGTCGGTATCGTCCAACCCGCTGCCACCAATCGTTACCGGTCGCACAGTTGTGCTTACCGCGCTGATCAAGATGAACAGCCCGGTCGGCACCGTGACGTTCTTCGACAATGCAGTGCCAATCACCGGTTGCACGCAAACGGCGATTTCCCTTCTGCCGGATGCGGTTGATGCGGCAGTAGCCACTTGTACGGTGACGGTCCCGGCTTCAGCCAGCGGCATCAAGCAATACGTGGTGAGTTACTTTTACCCAACGGGTCATGTTTCTGGTCGGGTATTTGAACAAACCAACTATGACTTGCGCGTGACTGCTACTGGTCCGGTTGATTACACGGATATGTGGTGGGCCGGAGCTGCAGAAAACGGTTGGGGAATGTCTGTTACCCAACACGGGCCGATCCAGTTCAACGTGATCTTTGCTTACGACAACCTTGGCAAATCGCTGTGGTATGTCATGCCGGGTGGTAGCTTCAACGCGGCTGGCACGGTCTTCACCGGTCAATTGTATCTGGCGACATCTGCGCCGTTTAGCGCCTATGACGCATCGCGGTTTGTGATCGGTGCGCCAGTTGGTACTGCAACGGTCACCTACAGCAGCAATAGTGCGGCCACCCTCGCCTACACGATCAACGGTGTGAGCGGGACGAAGTCGATACAAAGACAGGTGTTTGCGCCTGAAACTACTGGGCCAAACCTGCGGGTCAATGATCTGTGGTGGGCAACACTTGCAGAAAACGGCTGGGGCATGAATATCGCCCAACAAGGCCGTGTCTTGTTCCCAGTCTGGTACACCTATGACTCAGCAGGTAAAGCGACATTCTTCACCGTACAGGGAGGTAGCTGGAGTGGAACAGTCTGGTCGGGTACGGTTTTCTCGCACGCATCTTCTGCGTGGCTGGGTGTACCTTATAGCCCGTCGCTGTTCACCGCAACAAATGTTGGAACGATGTCACTGGACTTCACGGATGCCAGCAACGCAATCATGACGTATACCGTCAACGGCATCACCCAAGTGAAGCGCATCGAAAGACAGGCGTTTTGAACACCGACGCCTGATATATAGGTAGCAAGCAAAACGCCTGGTACTCCCGGGCGTTTTGCTTTTAGCTCCTATGCATTCTGTGCCTTACATGACCGTGATCAGGGCCTGCCAGGCCATTTGTGCTCCAAACGCCGCATGAATGGGCGTTCTACACATTTGACTATGGTGGTTTACTTCCACGCCTCGCCAAACGCCTTCCAGTGCGCTGCCCCGACATTCACTTTCAGAAACTCGCGCGCTACCCTCACTTCCGCCTCGTATGACGATTTGTTCAGGCTACCGCGCATCAATTGAAAGCGCAGGAATACGAGATAGGTATTCATCACGTCCGTCTCGCAGTAGTCGCGAATATTTTGCAGCTCGCCGCGCTGGTACGCACCCCACACCTGCGAACCGTCCATGCCGAGCTTGCCGGGGAATCCGCAGAGCTGCGCCATCTGGTCCAGCGCAGCACTCGCGCGCGGCTGGTACATGGCCAGCAGGTCCATCAGATCGAGATGCCGCATGTGATAGCGGCTGATGTAATTGTTCCATTTGAAATCGCGGTCGTCCTCGCCCATGTCCCAGAATTTTGGCGCAGCCAAACCGTGAATCAAAGAGCGGTAATTGAGTACCGGCAAATCAAAGCCGCCGCCGTTCCATGACACCAGCTGCGGCGTGTAGCGCTCCAACCCATCGAAAAAACGCTGAATGATGGTTGGCTCGTCGTCGTCGAGTTTGCCGATTGACCATACCCGCATGCCTTCGTCGGTGCGCAGCACGCACGAGATTGCGGCGACGCGATGCAGATGATGTTGCAAAAAATCACTGCCCGTCGCCTGGCGGCGGCGCTGGAATGCCAGCTCTGCCACCGCCTCATCGCTCATGGTGGCATCGATGTCGTAGAGCCTGCGCAGGCCGACCACATCGGGAATGGTTTCGATATCGAATACGAGGATAGGTGTCATTAGTTTTTCATCTGGCGAAATTGTGTTGATGCAATTCTTCCATGTTCACTTCATTGGCGGAAAAGAAAATTGATGTAATCAAAATATTGTTGACAATATACTAAACACCGCGATAATGACTTCTCGTCAATAAAGCGCCAGATTGCGCAAGCAAATGCCTCGACCTAAACAAACACCAACCACTCCGCCAACTACACACGGAGCGGCAATCAACATGCTCCGCGAGTATTCCCTTACTACGTTGGTACAGCGCGAACTAGAGCGCCAGATTATCTCTGGCGAACTCGAGGCTGGTGCCAAGCTCAATGAGGCCGAAATCGCGGGCGAACTTCGGGTGTCGCGTGGCCCGGTGCGCGAAGCTTGTCGGGCGCTTTACCAGTCAGGTCTGCTGCGTGCGGAAAAAAATCGTGGCGTGTTTGTTCGGCAAATCACGATTGAGGAGGCATACGAAATTTACGAGGTACGGGCCGCACTTGATGGGATGATCGGTCGTCTTGCCGCAAAACGCGTCCAGCCCGCGCAGCTTCAGCGGCTGCGCGAAATCGTCAAGCGCATGCACAGCGCCAGTCAGGCACTCGACGCGGATGCGTACTTCCCACTGAATATTGAATTCCATGAAGTACTTGGTGAGGCCGCCGGTAATCGCGCCCTGCTCCAAAACTACCAGCGCATCGTCAATGAACTCAACCTCTACCGCCGAGAGGTAATTGCACGTAGCGCCGACAGCATCCCCGCATCGACAAAAGACCACGAAGAAATCGTGAATGCAGTCGCCAAAGGTGACGAGGCGCTCGCCGGGCGTCTGCTGTTCGAACATGTGCTCAACGGTCGTGAACGTCTGCACCGGGTATTGCACGAAGCGCCCGCACCACGTGCCAAGGTGGCGCGTAAGTCAGCGACTTAAGACTGTCATCACTCACGGTTAAATTGAAGAACGCCAAAATGCAAACTACAAAAATACAAAATATCGTCAACGCCAACGGCGTGAACTACCGCTGGCCGAAAAAGCCGGTAGTTGTGGTTTGCATCGACGGCGGCGACCCTGCGTATTTCCAACAGTTTCTGAATGAAGGGGCAATTCCCAACATCGCACGCTTCATTCAACGAGGATTCAGCACCGTCGCCGACGGCACAGTACCGAGCTTCACATGTCCCAACAACATGTCGATCATCACTGGCACGCCCGCATCCAAACACGGTATCTCCGGCAATTTTTACCTGGACACGGCCACCGGAAAGGCCGTGGTGATGTCGGGTCCGGAATTACTGCGCGGCGATACCATCCTCTGCCAGTTCGCGCGCGCTGGTGCGAAGGTGGTCTCGATCACCGCCAAGGACAAGCTGCGCCGACAGCTAGGAAAAAACCTTGACCTCTCAGGCGGCAGCATCAGCTTTTCTTCTGAAAAAGCCGACCAGTGCACGATGGCCGAGAACGGGATAGAAGATGTGCTCGCGTTCGTCGGCCAGCCATTGCCCAATATGTATTCCGAAGCGTTATCGCTGTTTGTGCTCGACGCCGGCATCAAGATTCTCGAACGTGATCGCCCGGACCTCATGTACCTCTCTCTAACCGATTACGTGCAGCACAAGTACGCACCAACCGAGGCGGCGGCAAAGCGGTTCTACCAAGACCTTGATGTGCGCTTCGGCAAGCTCGCCGCTCTCGGCGCAATGGTTGCCCTGACGGCGGACCACGGCATGAACGATAAATCGACTGCCGAAGGAAAGCCCAACGTCATTTGGCTGCAAGACGTACTCGACGCAAAATTTGGCAAGGGCGATATGATCGTCATCTGCCCCATCACCGATGCTTTCGTCGCCCATCACGGCGCGCTGGGCGGGTTCGTGCGCGTTTATTGCCGCGGCAAAACCACGCCAATGCAAGTAATCGAACTGGTGCGAAGCATCGAAGGCGTTGAACTCGTGTACGACAAGGAAACCGCGTGTCGAGTGTTGGATCTGCCTGCTGATCGCGAGGGCGACGTGGTCGTCATCTCAACAGCCGGTGTATGTATCGGTGGCTCGGAAAAAGATCACGACCTGTCAGGATTGGAGGGGCATCGTCTGCGCACCCATGGCGGTGTTGCTGAAGCCAAAGTGCCGATTATTCTCAGCGAGCCTCTCAATGACGAATACAAGTTGAAAGCTGGGGTGGCGATGCTAAAGAGCTATCAGGTCTTCGATCTCGCTATCAACGGCGCGGCAGCATAGTGACCTCTACTGCGAAGATCACTGGTTTTAGAAAATTCGTCGCGCTTACTTTTTCGCCCACAGCCCCTTGTCGTTGCGATAAACCCACCCGTTCGGCACACGACTAATCCAGCGTTTGCCAAAAGTGGCGCGCAAATCCGCCTCCCATTCCGGACGGCCATTGGCGCGCGCGATTTCGCGATAAAGCGTGGCGCGATCCTTGTTTTCCTCAGCGATCAACGCATCCAGCGCCAGTAACACGTTGACGTTGAGCAGCGCTGCATCGCGCAGAGCCACGGTGCCATCGTGTGTCGGGCCGATCACGACCGATTCCAAATGCGGCTTTAGCAACCCAAATCGAGCGGCCATACTTTTTTTGAGCGTCAACAACGCAGGCGTATTCATTACCATGTCGATCTCTTTTTGCGCCAACGCGGGTGTCACCCCACCTGCTTTTTCCAAGCCGGGCCAGACATCGTCGATCAATCCATCAGCCGCTTTTTCAGCGGGCCTGATGTCGAAAAACAATGTCGACGCGCAGCCAGCCAGCACAAGAACGCTTGCAAACACAGCACCGACAATGATGGATTTTCCTGCTTTCATTTCACTATGCTGGAAACACGCCGGTTGAAAGATAACGATCACCGCGATCACAAACAATTTGCACCACGACAGCGTTCTCGGTTTCTTTACCGATTTTAACTGCTGCCGCCAAGCCACCGCCAGAGGAAATACCAGCGAAGATACCCTCCTCGCGCGCCATGCGACGTGTCATCTCTTCGCTCTCAAGTTGTGTCACTTCAATAATGCGATCAACGCGCGGACGCTCAAATATTTTTGGCAGATACGCCTCCGGCCACTTGCGAATGCCTGGCACATTAGATCCATCGGCGGGCTGCACACCGATAATCTGTATGGCAGGATTTTTTTCTTTCAGGTAGCGCGACACCCCCATGATGGTGCCGGTCGTGCCCATGGTCGCGACAAAATGGGTGATTTTCCCGTCGGTGTCGCGCCAGATTTCCGGCCCCGTTGTCAGGTAATGAGCTAGCGGGTTATCCGGGTTGGCAAACTGGTCCAGAATCATTCCGCCACGTTCGCGCTGAATTTCCTCTGCAGTATCGCGTGCGCCCTCCATGCCAATTTTTTGTGGTGTCAATATCAGCTCCGCGCCAAACGCCCGCATGGTTTGGCGACGTTCAATACTCAAATGTTCGGGCATCACCAGCACCATCTTGTAGCCTTTGATGGCTGCTGCCATTGCCAATGCAATGCCGGTGTTGCCGCTCGTCGCTTCGATCAGGGTATCGCCGGGCTTGATATCGCCACGTGCCTGTGCGCGTGAAATCATCGACACCGCCGGTCGATCTTTTACCGAGCCTGCGGGGTTGTTGCCTTCCAGTTTCGAGAGAATGACATTCGATGCGTGAACGCCGTCGTGCGCTGGAATCCGCTGGAGCTTCACCAACGGGGTATTGCCGATACAAGATTCAATATTTAAATTCATGTCAAAACATTATCGTGATTGCAAAATGGCCGGAAAACTTGCGATGAAATCTTTCACGAAACCGCGCAAATAAGTCCCCTTGCGCGTCGCGAGTTTGGTGGTGCGTTCAGGAAAAATTTTACTGCCGTCAAGCGCCACCAAATCAACATCGCGCTCTGCATCCATCGCCACGCTCGCGATGATGCCGATGCCCATACCCTGCCGCACATAAGTCTTGATCACATCGGTGTCGATTGCGGTGAGCACAATATTGGTTTCGACACCGGCTGCCGCAAAAGTTTCATCCAGCGCCGAACGACCGGTGAAGGCCGCGTCATAAGTGATGATCGGGTACGCCGCAATTTTGGCCAGCGTTAAACGTTTCTCACTCGCGAGCGGATGATTTTTCGGCACTGCCACGCAGTGATACCAGCGATACAACGGCTGCGTAATAAGCTCAGGATAGCGATCCAGCGTTTCAGTCGCAATCGCGATATCAGCTTCACCCGAAATTACACGCTCCGCCAATTCGCGCGGGTTGCCCTGCTGGATCGACAAGCGCACGTCTGGATATTTTGCTGTGAAAGCCTTGATGGCAGGCGGCAAAATGTAGCGCGCCTGCATGTGCGTGGCGGCAATCGTCATCGTGCCCTCGCCCGCTTTTACATACTCCAGCCCGACCCGCTTGATGTTTTCCACTTCTGCCCACAGCCGCTCAGCAATCTCGAGCACGCTCACACCGGCGGGCGTCAGCGCCGTCAAACGTTTGCCCTGACGCACAAAAATTTCCACGCCAAGCTCACTCTCCAGTTCGCGCACCTGTCGCGACACGCCCGGCTGCGACGTGTGCAGTGCTTCTGCTGCCGCAGACAAGTTCAACTTGTGGCGGGCAATCTCACGGACGTAACGAATTTGCTGGAGGTTCATGGGTGAATGATGTTGCGATATAACAATATGCGATGAGATGTGATTGTAAAGCCATTTTGGTTATTACGTGCCTTGTAAGCCATGCAATAAACAAAACACTAGCACTGGCGCGCTTTTCAAGGCATTTTATTGCCAGAAACCGCACCAATGCTAGACTTCTCAAAAATATTGATGACTATGAGATTATTCGGCTGGGACTCTTCTCTCAAAAATACGCGAATCAGAAAGCTCGGCATGCTGCTTATCGAACCCGCAATAAAGAAGTTCACCGCGCACACCGTTTTACGATTTTCACCCAGCCACGTAACCAGCAGGCGCGCATCGTGAGCAGCGTTCTACCCATGCCGCCGGTGGTGTCGCGAATGGACGACGACGCTTGGGATGACCTTCTCAATTACATCGAAGAAAAGCGTGTCATCCCGATCATCGGCCCTGAATTGCTGAAGGTCAATACCGATGCCGGGCCGCGCCTGCTTTACGACTGGATCGCCGAGAAGCTCGCCGCGAAACTCAATGTCGATACTGCGCGTTTGCCACAGCCCTACTCCCTCAACGATGTTGTTTGCTGGCATCTTTCCACGCACGGGCGCCGCGAGGACACCTATACGCGCATGCGCACCATCCTGCGCGAGGCCACCTTCGCGCCACCGTTGGCGCTGCGCCAGCTTGCACAAATTACCGACTTCGATCTTTTCGTCACCACCACGTTCGATTCGTATCTCGAACAAGCCATCAACGCGGAGCGCTTCGGCGGTGCCCAGTCCACCGAAGTCATCGGCTATTCCCCGAACCGCGTTGCCGATCTTTCAACCGAGCGGGACAATTTCACCAGACCGGTTGTCTATCACCTGCTGGGTCGTGTTTCGGCGTCGCCCACTTATGTTATTTCGGATGAAGACACACTCGAATTCGTTTGCGCACTGCAAAGCGAACACCTCACCCCGGAAAAATTGTTCCACGAACTCGAATACAACCATCTCCTGCTGATCGGCAGCAATTTCTCCAATTGGCTGGTGCGATTGTTTTTGCGCATGGCCAAACGGCGGCGCTTGTCCGACCCGCGCGATGTCGGCGAAGTGCTGGCCGATAATCACTCCGGCAGCGATGAGCGGCTGATGGCGTTTTTGCAGCAGGTCAGTTTGCGCACCCGCGTCTACACCGGCGCAGAAGATTTCGTTGCGGAATTACACAAACGCTGGATGGCGCGCCACGGCGGCGGAAATGTCGTTGCACTGGATGCGCCGAAAAGATTCCTGCCGCCCGAACTTGAGATGCCTGACAACGCCGTCTTCATCAGCTACGCGCGCGAAGATTTGCCTGCCGTGCACACACTGAAAGCCGCACTCGATGAGGCTGGCATCAAGGTTTGGTTTGACATGGAACGCCTCGAAAGCGGCGATGATTACGATCGCAAAATTCAAAAGAATATTGCGCGCTGTTCGTATTTCATCCCGATTATTTCCGCTAATACCGAGCACAGGCTCGAAGGCTATTTCCGTCGCGAATGGAGCTATGCAATTGATCGGGCGCGAAACATTGCCGATGGCGCAGTGTTTATTTTGCCGATCTGTGTCGACGATACCAACGAAGGCAATGCGCAAGTACCAGATAAATTCAAAGCGGCGCATTTTACGAAGTTGGTTGGTGGTACGGTGACTGCTGCATTTACAGAGCGCTTGCAGATGCTGCTGAAAGGAAGACTGTGATGCGCCGCCCCCTCAACAAAGTTCGTCTTCCCCGCGAAGGCGGGGAGCCAGTGTCGTACGCTTCAAAGCCGCTGGATCCCCGCCTTCGCGGGGAAGACGGTGCTTTTTTGTTGGCGTACCTTCACGCGCAGGGATACCCAGAATGACTACCTCGGCAAACCCCGAAACCACCTCCGTCGACCCCAAGAACCCCTGGCTCGGCCTCGCTTCCTTCACCGAAGAAACGCGCCAATATTTCTACGGTCGCGAAGAAGAAGTGGCTGAACTCGCCCGCCGCGTGCAACGCAAATTGCTCACGGTGCTGTTTGGCCAATCTGGCTTGGGGAAAACATCGATTCTCAATGCTGGCATCGTGCCGCGCCTGCGACCCGAAGGCTACTGCCCGGTTTACGTGCGCATCGACTACGCGACTGATTCGGTATCGCCGTCGGATCAAATCAAGCAGGCGATTTTCCGCGCGACCGAATCCTCAGGCAAATGGACGCAGGCGGGCAGCGCCGTCGAAGGCGAATCGCTTTGGGAATTTTTACACCATCGTGATGATGCGCTGCTCGATAACCAAGGCAAGCCGATCATTCCGCTCTTGATCTTCGACCAATTTGAAGAAATTTTTACCCTCGCCCAAGCCGACGACGCCGGTCGCAAACGCGCAGCCACCTTCATCGAAGACTTAGCCGATCTGGTCGAGAACCGTCCGCCAAAAGCACTCGAAGCCAAGCTTGAAACTGACGACTCCATCGTCGAGCGCTTCGATTTCGGCCGCGCCGACTACCGCATCCTGATTTCATTGCGCGAGGATTATCTGGCGCATCTGGAAGGCGTCAAAGCCGCCATGCCGTCGATCACGCAAAACCGCATGCGGCTTGCACGCATGAACGGCACGCAGGCGCTGGCGGCGGTGATGAAGCCGGGTGGCAAACTGGTTTCGCAGGAGGTGGCTGAATCGATCGTACGTTTTGTCGCCGGTGGGTCGGAACTGCCGAACGCGGAAGTGGAGCCATCGCTGCTGTCACTTATTTGCCGCGAACTCAACAACGCCCGCATCGCGCAGGGAAAAAGCGAAATGTCGGTCGATCTGCTGGCGGGCTCGAACGAAACCATCCTTCATGAATTTTACGAGCGCGCGCTGGCCGATCAACCTCCCGCCGTTCGCAAAGTCATCGAGGATGATCTCTTAACCGACTCCGGCTATCGTGAAAACTTGGCCGAAGAGCGCGTGCTCAAAGCCTTCACCACCGCAGAAGCCAAGCCGGACGCCGCGACCACCCTCGCCACGCTGGTCAATCGCCGCCTACTGAGAATCGAAGAGCGCCTCGACATACGGCGGGTGGAACTCACGCACGATGTGCTGTGCGGCGTCGTGAAAGCCAGTCGCGAAGAACGGCTGGAACGCGAAGCGCTGGCAGACGCTGAAAAGAATCTCGCCGCACAACGCGTTCGTGCGGCTGCCACCAAAAAAGCGCTCATCCGCGCGCGCCAAATCGCGGCGGGCTGTGCGGTACTTGCCATCGTCGCTGTCGGCGCAGGCGTAATGGCGTATCGATCAGATGTGGAATCCACCAAAACGCGCGCCATCTCCGAAACATCGCGTGCGGAATCGGAAAAGCTGGTGGTCTTCATCCTCGATGATTTTTACGAGGAAATGTCACCGATTGGCCGGCTTGACGTCATCGGTGGGCTAGCGAAAAAGGCGGTGGAGTACTACCAGCAATTGCCACCCGAAGCGCTCACGCCGGACACCAGGCGGAACAGCGCCCTGGCGCAGGCGCGTTATGCGCAGGTGCTGACATTGCAAGGCGCTGCCGATCAAGCGAAGGGCTTGATTGAGACTGCCAAGAAAACGTTGAGTGAAATGCGCGCGGGTGGCGACACCGGCGACGACACCACCATTGCGCTGGCGCGCGTGGCCGCAACCGAGGCATCGCATGCGAGCAACCGGACTGACCACCGTGCGGCGACCCAGGTCTGCAATGAGGCACTCGCGCTGTTGACGCCGATCAGTTCGCGACCGAATGCGCCGAAGGGTGCGGTGCAAGCCGAAGCGTCTCTTCGTTCGGCGCTCGGTTTTTCACTGTCGCGGAGTGGGTTGATTGAACTAGCTCTCGAGCAATACGCGGCGGTACGAAAGATTGCAGCCGCGAGCGGCGCGCTCGACCTCAGCAATCTCGTGGCCGCGTCAGGCTATGTGTCGGTAAGTTGGCAATATGGGGAGGCGCTGGCACAACTGCGCCGGCCAGATGAAGCTAAGCCGGTGTTGAACGAAACGATTCAACTTTCCGGCCAGTTGCTGGCAAAGCGCCCCGGCCACCGCCCCGCGTTGCGCGCAAAGGGGGTGGCGGCGAGTCAGCTTGCAGCAATCGATATTGGGGCGTTGCGGTTTTCTGAGGCGCTAGCGCGCGCGCGCGAGGCATTGCGCGTGCAGCAGGAATTGACGGGCCTTGATCCCGGCAATTCCGGCTCTCAGAACAACCTGCGCGTTGCAAAGGCCATTCTTAGTCAAATAGCGTACGAGCTGGGACGCGTCAACGAGGGCATTGCCATCTTGCAAGCCGCACTGGCGATCGACAACAACGAGAAGCTGAATGGATTCAGCATGCGCAACCTCGTGGGTTGGCACAGCATCGTCGCGGGTGGCTTGGCGGAGCTGGAGCGCATGGAGGAGGCCCAGGCGGAACTCGCCAAGGCCGAGAAGACCATGAAGTCGTTCCTAGCAGTGAGCAACGCCAAGGGGCCCGGCACGGCGGTGCAAGCCGACGTGGCGACCTATCGCGCACGCATTGACCTTTTGAACGGCAAGCCCGATAAGGTGGAGAAGGTGGAGGCCGAATTGGCCAGGCATATTGCAGCGCGCCTGGCATTTCGCGCTGAAATGGGCAAGGACGCGTCCACGGGGCAGGACAGAGTGCTGTCCGATTTGTACGAAACCACCGCCGAAGCGCTGATGATGAAGGGCGATTATGCCAACGCGGCGACCTATGCGCAGAAGGAATTACTGGAGCAGCAACGATCGCGGGACGCATTGACGGACGACCAGCGCTCGCTGGACCGCCAGCGTGAGATCAACGCCGCGCGCGCGCGCCTAGCCATCGCGCTGGCAAAGCAGGGCAAACAATATGACGCCCGCAAGACGATTGAACCTGCCATTGCATTCTACGAGCACCCTGCGGTGCAAAAAAGTGATGGCGTGATGCTGAAGGCTGAACGCGCCAAAGTGCTCTATGCCGCTGCACTGGGCACGCCGGAAAACAAGAGCGCATTGCTCGCGCAAGCGCTGCAATTGATCGATGGTCTGCCGGCGGAAGTCAAGGCAATACGGTCAAATGCGCGGCTTCGTACCGATGTGGTGGGGCAGATGGGGCGGTAAACGGCAGGGCGACAAGCAAAAGCCGTTGATAGGCGGGCGTTTTCAGGGTTTTTTGGCTGGGAAGGCGCGCAAAATGGCGATCTGCGAATTTTATGCCGAATAGGTTACCGGCAACAGCAAATACATAGTCATGTTTAATTTATTGTTTTATATGAAATTCCACCTTATTATTACAAACAGAAATTATTTTG
This sequence comes from Betaproteobacteria bacterium, assembly GCA_031401935.1. GTDB lineage: Bacteria > Pseudomonadota > Gammaproteobacteria > Burkholderiales > Usitatibacteraceae > UKL13-2. Next base: position 31,951 of record JANNRY010000188.1, read on the forward strand.
GTGGAAATTCATTTAAAACAATGACATGACATCATTTTTTCCTATCTCTGAAGAGGCATATCGCGTTGCAGCCAACTTGGCGCAACGCCATGATGCCTATGTTGCCGCCGTGCGAAGCTCGGTTGCTTTGCCCAGTTCCATGTTCTTTTCCAGGAAAGACGAGCGCGAATATCTGGTGCTGATACGTCATTCGGGCGCCAACGGTCGTGCCGCTGTCGCCCGAATGACGTTTCAGCACCAGATATTCGCGCTCGTCTTTCCTGGAAAAGAACATGGAACTGGGCAAAGCA